>CAZXZT010000016.1:0-15279 GCA_964645695.1 uncultured archaeon | reverse complement strand
ATTATTCAAGGAATTTCATAATCTGGTGACCAGTGAAGATTCAGATGCAGGAACTGTAGGGAAATTCTCTGTATTTGGAGGTGTAAGAAAATATCCTGCCAGAGTAAAATGCGCAACCCTTTCATGGCACGCTTTAATGGCTGCATTAGAGGGTGAAAAGGAGGCCAGTACCGAATGAATCCAAAAATTGAGGAAGAAATAGTAGAGGCCATAAAGAAGGTATATGATCCTGAGATCCCAGTTAATATCTATGAACTAGGACTGATTTACAACATCGAGGTGAAGAAAGAGGGTCTAGTTGACATAACGATGACACTTACCTCACCCTTTTGTCCAGTTGCAGGCTCTCTTCCCAAGGAAGTTGCAGCACGTGCCTCAGAGGTGGAGGGTGTGACTGAGGCAAATGTAGACCTTGTCTTCGAACCGCCTTGGAGCATGGAACTAATGTCTGAAGAGGCGAAATTAAAGCTCAACTTGACCGGAAACTTCCCGGCATAGAAAGAATGAGAGAAATCGATGTAACTGGTTTACAATGCACTCAGGCTGTGATGGCGGTACTCAGGGAGATAGTCTCGATGCAGATGGATGAAGAAATGAGAATTACATACGAGGAACCAGATGCGAGAAGGGATATTATGGCGATGGTTAAAAGAAGGGACTACAAATTGATTGAAGACAATGAAAGATTATTGGTTATTTCAAAATAAAAATGGGTAAAGTCAGAAAATCGTTAGTAGAAGCAA
This sequence comes from uncultured archaeon, assembly GCA_964645695.1. Lineage (GTDB taxonomy): Archaea > Thermoplasmatota > Poseidoniia > MGIII > CG-Epi1 > CG-Epi1. Next base: position 14,536 of record CAZXZT010000016.1, on the reverse strand, counting down.
GATTGCCGACCAAATATGGAACATTCCGCATTATGGCTTTCCCCGGTGATGAACCAGACAAGGAAAATCTTGCACTGGTAATGGGGGAAGTAGAAGATAAAGCGTTAGTTCGCGTTCATTCGGAATGCTTTACCGGCGACGTGCTACATTCCATGAGGTGCGATTGTGGCGAGCAACTGGATCTGGCCATACAAAAAATAGCTGATGAGGGCAGAGGAATCATAATCTATCTTAGACAAGAAGGCAGGGGTATCGGCTTGGTCAACAAACTCAAGGCATACAATTTACAGGACGACGGAATGGATACCGTTGAAGCAAATATAGCATTAGGTTTCAATGCCGAATTGCGAGGGTACGGGGGTGCAGTAGACATTCTCGAGAATCTGAACGTTAAAAGAATCAAATTGATGACCAACAATCCCTCCAAAGTTGAAGACCTGCGGGAGGCCGGTTTTGAAGTCGAGCAGATTGGCCTCAGTGCAGAACCAAACAAAGAGAACAGGGATTATCTCCGAACCAAAGCTTTGAAGATGAAGCACAAACTTGAGTTTGGAAGCTAACGGATATAGTTCCTTCTAGGACTTTTATTATCTGGATTTCCTGCAACAACCATTACCCAGAGTACGAAAATGGCCATTATCAGTGCATACTGACCAGTATGCCACCAGAAAAAATGGAATTTGTCCCAAGTACTAAAACCAAAAATATGGATAAGAGGATATCCGGATATTATTCGTATCAAGTTTTCGATAAATATGAAGACTATGGCATACATTGCCCATTTAGCCCGGACCATGGGTTTCACTCCCCTAAAACAAATTATCAACATGCTTAGGAATACGGTTTCGTGAAGGCCCGTACACTCTGCAACTATTTCCATGTCAATCATATCGTCGTATGACAGGATTGTACCATGTTCGCCTCTTATAAAAACATCAATACCAAATGCACTTTCAACCACATAGAGTACCCAAGTGATGAATTTCTGATAGAGAAGTAATGAATTCTCAGCTCTGGTCAGGTACTGAAACAATAGATCGATTGGCAGAACAAAAGCCATAACCAGAAAAAAATTGTAGGCTACTCCTACCAAAACTTTCTCTGCCTTTTTGGTTGCGTTGAATGACTTGCAAAGATAATCTTCTCCCTTATCCAGATAATAGCCGAGATTGTCTGCATATCTGTCAAATAGATACTGGGGCTCTACTGCAATAGGCCCTTTCCAGAACAGAGCTGAAAGGAAAAAAACTGAAATCAACAACGCTAGCAAACCAAATTCCGTCTCGGTTGAACTGAAAGATACGAAGACTAGAAGGATAGAGAATCCAAATATTATCCCCCTGAGAATATCGTTTCTGGACAAAGGGTCCAGTTCAACTGCTCCCTCGGCATCACTCACTCAAGATGCAAAGCTGAACATAGATAAAAGTATACTTCAGGCCTTTTCATGAAAATCAATTGCGTTTTGAAGAACCTGGCGAGCTGTATCATAAGTAAGGCGCGAAAAAGCTGAATCGAAGTCCAGCCAACGGTAATCTATGTGTTCATGACTAAGGCAAACTTTACGTTCTGTCGTGTTCGCAAGGAAGAATACGACTTCCTTTCCAATTCTCTCCTGATCTCTTGGAAAAGTATAAGTTATTGTATCACGGAAGCCATCGACCACGATGACATTCGCAATTCCGGTCTCTTCTTCCAGTTCACGAAGTGCGGTCTGAATTTCAGTTTCGCCAGCATCCATATGTCCTTTTGGAAAGTCCCAATGTCCACCACCACGCGAACTGGCAGATGAGTGTTTCAGGAGAAGCACTTTCTTCGAATTGAGCAAGACCACTCCGCACGACTTATCCATAACACTATAGCAGAAGCTAGACTAAAACGTAGACCTAGACTGCTTCAATCCCTTCTTGATCTGGAAAGTGCCGAAGCAACAATAGCCAAAGCGAAAATTGTGAAAAGTGGGTCAAACCCGGGCAAGAACACGCCACGAACCCAGAGGGTTGCAGTTACTGATCTAGCTTCAGTCTCCCCTTCCAAAGTTGTAGCAACCTGCATTATGACTGTATGGTACTCGTTACTCCATCCAACAACGGTACCACGTGGTGTGGATATTGAAACCTGCACTGGTTGTTCACCTTGGGCATCAATCAGATACTGCTGAGCTGCTAAAGCGACAACAAATCCAGCCTCCTCTAAATCTTTCATATTGAGAATCTGAACTGCTATTGTATCTTGATAGTTTCCATTGTTAACCGCAGTGAATGTCAAAAAGAACTCTTTGCCAGGTCCAATTCGCTGGAAAGGCTGAGTTGCCTGAACCGATAAACGAGCGTACTGATCAATAATGACTGCAAAACCCGCATTCTTGTTGACCTGGTTCAACTGAGTATTAGTCTCACGGCCTTGGGATAAAGCGGTTACCTGAACATTCTTGTACGAGGACTGCGTCAGAGCCAAAGCACAAACTGGCACAGTTATACTGCCACCGGGCGCAAGCGTAACTGAAACTGCCGGTGGCGAAATGGTCACACCACCACCAGTAATTGAAGTATCGACATCAATGGTGGCTTGCCCTTCATTGGAAATTACCATCTCAGTGCATCCAACACCGCTAGCTCCCGGTCTCACATCGAGATTAACCTGTCCATCTGTGAAACTAACAGAATAGGCAACGGCGGCCTGCGCATCGGCTGTCGGGCTTAACATTACCATCGACGTACCGAATATCAGGGTTGCTAGCAATATTGCTTTCGTAATTTTAGCGGACATTACGTTCCTCCAAGGGTGTACTGACAATCGAACACGGAGTTCGCACGTTCGCTGACCCATAAAAAAGCTTACCTCAAATCAGCAAAAGAAAAAACACTAGTCGGAAGACATTCTGGTCTTCAATTGTTGATGAGATGGCTCTACCAGTACAGATCCGTCCGCGAATTGGATGACTGGTATCCTTCGGACGCCGTTATTCAATTCAACAGCTGTCTTGGTGGCTTCTGGATCGTTGTTTATGTTTATGAATTCGTAGCTTGTCCCAAGTTCTTTGAAGACTTGCTTGGCCACGATACAATCTTTGCAAGTTGGAGTTCCGTACATTTTAATATTTGGCATCAATTATCCTCCACATACGACTCCACATCAGGACATGAACATATTAGGTTTCGGTCGCCCCAAGCGTTGTTAATCCGGCCAACTGGTGGCCAGAATTTGTGCTGTCGCAGATAGGAGGCTGGATAGGCTGCTACCTCTCTAGAGTAGGAATGCGACCAATTATCACTGGCTATTTCAATCGCAGTATGTGGGGCCCCTCGCAAGGGATTGTCGGAATTATCAATTGAGACGGCATCTATCTCTGATTTTATCGATACCATAGCGTCACAGAACCGGTCTAGCTCCATTTTGGATTCGGATTCTGTAGGCTCCACCATGAGGGTACTGGGAACTGGCCAGGACATCGTTGGAGCGTGATAGCCATAGTCTATCAGTCTCTTAGCTATATCGTCAATTACTAGTCCCGCATTTGATAGCAGTTCACGGGTATCCAGTATACATTCATGAGCTACATTTCCAGTCTTCCCCGTATATAGTATCCTATAATGTTTGGAAAGCTTTTTAGCAATATAATTGGCATTCAAAATGGCAATTTGGGTGGCCTCCTTGAGACCTTTAGGACCCATCATAGCAATATAGGCCCAAGAAATTGGAAGAATACTGGCGCTACCCCAATTAGTTGCCGATACGGGACCTACACGACCATCAGGACACACCGGATTCGCCGGTAGAAAATCAACCAAATGAGAAGCAACCCCAATCGGCCCCATACCTGGACCTCCGCCCCCATGTGGAATGCAAAATGTCTTGTGCAGATTAAGATGACACACATCAGCGCCTATCTCCCCGGGTTTACAGAGGCCGACCATGGCATTCATGTTGGCACCATCCATGTAGACTTGCCCGCCATGCGAATGCACAATTTCACAAACTTCCCTAATTGTTTCTTCAAATACACCATGCGTTGAGGGATAGGTAATCATTATGGCTGAAAGCTCTGAAGAATTTTCCTCAGCCTTTTGACGCAAATCTTCCAAGTCAATATTACCATGGTCATCACAACCTATTCCAACGATTTTCATCCCAACCATAACTGCAGAGGCGGGATTGGTACCATGGGCTGATGTTGGGATCAGGCAGACATTGCGACGTGCCTCGTCTCTAGAATGATGATAACCACGTATCGCAAGCATGCCTGCATACTCTCCCTGGCTTCCTGCATTCGGTTGCAATGAGATGCCTTCAAACCCTGTAATCTCGGATAACCAAGACTCAAGATCCTTGAACAATTCCATGTAGCCAGATACCTGTTCAAGAGGTACATACGGATGTATATCTGAAAATTCAGGCCAGGTCACGGCCTCCATCTCGGCAACAGAATTTAGTTTCATAGTGCACGAACCCAGAGGTATCATGCTCACATTCAGTGAAAGATCTTTTGATTCAAGTCTATGAACGTACCGTAACATCTCCGTTTCAGAATGATAAGTGTTGAAAACAGGATGAATAAGGTAACTGGATTTCCTAACCAGAGAGGTGGGAATGCCACTATTTTCAGGCTCTACCCATTCTACTGCAAAAAAATCAATTAAATCCTTTATGTCTGAGGAAGTTACTGTTTCATCTATGGAAATCCCTATGGAATTCCCATAATCCCAGAAATTAAGATTCTTTTTGACGGCTTTGTCTATTATCTTTGCATCTTTCTTTTCCACTTTGATTGTATCGAAGAATGAGTCAGAATGGATTGTGTAATCTCCAGATATGAGGCTGGAACGCAGTACACCAGTCAGATAATTTACTCTTTCTGCTATCTTTCTGAGTTTGTTAGGGCCATGATAAACTGCATACATGGACGACATTATGGCCAATAGAACTTGGGCTGTACAGATATTGCTGGTAGCACTATCTCGGCGGATATGCTGTTCCCTTGTCTGTAGAGCTAGACGCAAGGCCACATTGCCATGAACATCTTTCGATACGCCTACAAGACGGCCAGGTAAACTTCGTTTGAATTTTTCTCTTGTAGCCATGAAAGCCGCATGTGGCCCTCCGAACCCCATTGGAACCCCAAATCTTTGGGAATTGCCTATGACTATGTCTGCATTCCATTCGCCTGGTGGCTTAATCAGACAGAGCGAAAGAAGATCTGTAGCCACAACGACCAATGATCCTGAAGCATGTGCTTTCTCTACAATCTCTGAATGATCGCATACCGAACCTTCAGCAGAGGGATACTGGACCAGAACTCCAAAGACATTGTCATCAAACTTCAGATTCGAAAGTTTATCCACAACTACATTTAGATTCAACGGGCCGGCCCTTGTCTTGACTACATTGATTGTTTGCGGATTTACGTCGTCAGATACCAGAAAGACATCCTTATTGCCCGGAGTCCGATTGTGCGCCATGCTCATCGCCTCAGCTACGGCCGTTGCCTCATCGAGAAGAGAAGCATTGGCAATTTCCATTCCCGTGAGATCGCATACCATTGTCTGGAAATTAAGAAGTGCCTCCAATCTCCCCTGGGCTATCTCTGCCTGATAAGGGGTATACTGAGTATACCAACCAGGATTTTCCATAATATTTCGTTTAATTACGCCTGGAATAATGGTACCATAATATCCATGACCCAAGTAACTCTTGAATATCTGGTTCCTGGAAGCAAATAATTTCAATTTTGAAAGGGCCTCGGATTCGGATAACGGACCTGGAATATCCAGCATTTCACTCAAAAGAATCGAATCAGGGATTATTGAACTCGAAAGGTCTGACAGATTATCATGACCCAGTGTCTCAAGCATCAACGGGATATCTGCGGGTGCTGGTCCAATATGCCGGCGGACAAATTTGTCTGGATGGGAGTACGATTCAGTCATAAACAAATATTATGCATCACTGCGAGAGGTGATTATGAGTGTTTCGTGCACTAGGTACCGTTCCATTTATTTGCCCTTCTCTAGTTAGACAATTCCATGGCAAGAAATGCCGTCAGGCTTTTCACCGTGGAAGAGGCAAGTGGCCTCGTGGGTACTATCTCCCCTATATTGGACCGACTCTGCGATCGTTCTGTAAAACAGGAAATGCTGGAAGAACAGCTAGAAGAGATAATGGAAGAAGTAAAAGACGATTATAGAACAGCATTGAGGCCCGGATGGGAAGAGCTCCAGATTGAACTTGAGGAAAACATCAACCACATTAACAACTTGAATGTAGAGTTGGGAAAATTAGGTGTGGAAGTAGATGATCCCAGTTTAGGTATTGTAAATTTTAACTCACTGAGAGGTATCGAAACCGTTTTTCTATCTTACAGACTGGGTGAAGAGACTGTTAATCACTGGCACCATTTAGATGAAGACTTTGATTGCAGAAAGAAAATGCATGAGGAACTAGACATAATAAAACAATAAAACCCTTTTGAATAGGCAGTGGTCTGGTTCCATATGTTTAAAGCAAAAAGAGTAACTGTGTTCATGCCTGTGGAAGGCGAAACACAAGTATTTGAGAACGTTGAGTTTCAATCCAGCCCCGAAATAAATCTTATATCTATCTTCACCGACAAAGGCAGGAAATCAATTATGTTTTCGGGACTAAACTTTCAGATTGATATGCATGAGGATGATTCCAAGGAAGCCTATGAAATGGCCCAGAAAGCACATTCAATGTCAAAGGAGCAAATGAAACTGATGCTAGAGAGAGAAACCGGACCTACTGATAGATTCAGTTCCTCTTTTGGTTAAATGTCAAGAATAAAACTAGCTGTCTTCGATATGGATGGGACTCTCTTACAGGCTCGTTCATGCTGGGCACATATCCATGAGCACTTTGGGACCGATAATAGCGAGATGCTGAGACAATACATAGAACACAAAGTTACCGATGAGGAATTCGTACAAGCCGATATTGACATGTGGGGGGGAAACAGCAAAAGACCTGTAAATGAAGAATATATCAACTCAATACTGGATGAGATAGAGCCTATTGAAGGGGCTAGGGATCTAATACTGGCGTTACATCGAGAAGGCATTCAAACTGCAATTATATCTGGAGGAATCCAGTACCTGGCTGACAAATGGGCAAAAAAGTGGAACATGAAGGAAGCCATAGCAAACGAATTGACAGATGGAGATAACGGGCGTTTGAAGTTCGCTATAGGGGCTAGTGGGCATGCCAAGGGACCAGTAATGGATAGGTTACTGGAAAAACTGAACATGTCGCATGAAGAAGTAGTGGCAATAGGTGACACTGTCGTGGACATACCGTTGTTTGAAAGAGCCACGCTTGGAATTGCTGTGAATACTGATAATAGTAAAGTTATAGAAAAAGCGGATTATCATCTAAAGGAGAAAGACTTAAGGAAGTTAATTCCCATAATTACTAACTGGTGAAAAACTAATTATATGAAGGACCATAGGCAGTTCATGTCACTGCTAAGATTATCGGTACTTGTGCCAATTTTTGTCATATGTGTAATTTGTTTTGGTGTGGCGAAAGCAGAAGACCCCGAAATAGACATATCTGCTATAAAATACACTAACGATTTTGAAAATGGAGAAGCAGTTAATATTGTCCCCAGTGGGAAAAACGAATCTACAGAATACAATTTTAGAATTTATGATGATGAAGATGATTTCCCGGAAGATTGGGAAGAAAGTTCATTTGATGACAGTCATTGGGATGTAGGAAGTGCGCCCTTCGGAAATAAGGCAAATAGTGGGACAGAACCAGGGACAATATGGCAATCCGAACACACGGGCGGAAATGGAGGCGACAAAGATTTTATAATAATCCGTAAAAATTTTACAATCGATGAAACATCCGCTTTACTGGGAGGAACTATCAAATCTGCCTATACTAACTATTATGCTGTATATTTGAACGGTCAAGAAATTCAAGATTGTCTCGGCTGGGGCGGGAGCTGTTATGAGGAAGATGCGGAATACTGGAACAAAGAAATCAGCATCGACTTGGAACTTTTCAATGAAGGTAACAACACACTTGTTATAGTGGGAAGGGATAGTCTCTATGGGGGTGGTGACAACACGACCTGGCTGGATTGTGAACTGGACTTGAAGGTGCAGTCCTGGAAAGAGAATCCCATTGTTCTTGGCGATGATCTGGTACTTAGGATTGACTTTTTCAACAACGAAGAAAATAATGTGGCTAATCTAGATGTTACTCTGGAAATTGAGGGGACGGAATTTGCGAATCAGACCATTGAAATAGAAACCAATAGAACTTTTGAATGGAGAGTTGAATGGACTCCAGATAGACTAGGGGAATTCAATGTAACGGCAAAGGTTCTGAATGAAAGCCTAACAAGATTCATACATGTCTGGCATTATGCCTACAACTTTTCAGTGGCTGATGATTATCTTGTAGGCAATACCAGTGAGCTCCTAACTTACAACATAACTATATCGAATGAAGGTGATGTGGATGACAACTACACTTTCCAGTTGTTTGGAGCGTTCAACGAGTGGGACGTAGAATTCGTCCCGAATGTCATTAATCTCGCTCCGGGTGAAACTGGTACAGTTAAGCTTGAAGTAACACCTGATAACGGAACCTATTCGGGAGTTTACGAATTAACACTGACTGCGCGTTCACAGTACCATGGTGAAGTAACAGACATCATAGTCCAAAGCGGACGTGACAATGAAACCGAATGGAAATGGGTGAATTCAACAGGAAGCCGGCTCTACGAAGCTGATAACACAACTTGGACCGAGGTTGATTTTGAACCTGATTCAAATTGGACGTTGGCCCCTGCTCCGTTTGGCGACGATGATTTAAGTGGTATTGACTACAATACTGAATGGACAGGGAACAATTATGCGTATTTCAGACACATCTTTTACATTGAGGATCTGAGTGATTACGATAATGCTACTCTTAGCCTGAATATGGCTGCAAATAACTATGGGACATACTATTTCAATGGACAGGAAATGTTCGATGATCTGGGGCAGGGAAGCGGTCATTACGCCCAGTATTGGAACGAAGAGATCAAATCCAACACAAGCCTGTTGAGGGAGGGAAAGAACGTTCTGGCATCTGTAGTCAGAGAAACTGGCAATACACAGTGGTTTGATGAAGAGCTGGTAAGTGTAACTCCTAAATCCTCTGCCTGGGGATTCCAACCTAAATATCTTGCTCTCGAACTCGAAGTCCTGCCCGTATACGCCTTCGAAGTGACAGCCCCGATATCTGACAAAGCGGTGACGAAAGATGAAAATTGTTGTGATGAAGAATGGACCTACAGATTCGGGATATGGGCCACTAATCAGGGTAACATAGAAGATTCATATGAAATCAATGTAACTCTGAATGATACAGTTAACTTCTCAATCATAGATTTTGACTCAGTCATAAATGCCGAATTTGATGAAACCGTAACTATCAACCTGACCATTATGTTGAATCCCTCAGTGACTGAATTCTCAGTTGGTGAATTCAATGTTTCCGTAACTTCAATGAACTCGACTGATGTAATCAGCTCATGGACTGTTGTCAAGGCCAGACTGTACGTTCCTCCAGACACTTTAGCACCGAGTACATATGCACAAACTTCCAATTTGGTCAACAGCTCCTCATTCGAGATTAAATGGTATGTTGAGGACTGGTACAATGAACATGAGCTTGGTAACGACACCAAATACTTCATTATAGAATACATGACGGACAATGGAACCTACGGCCAAACATGGAGTGAATGGGAAATTTGGGGGAATTTTACTGAGGATCAAGAATCTGGAATTTTTACTTACGGTATGGACGGATACAGATATCGATTCCGATCTGTGGGTGGAGATGATGACGGACGAGTTGAGAACAAGGAAGACAACTACGATACTGAAACTCTGGTTGATCTTTCAGCGCCCAATCTGACAATGAATCTGAAGATGGACGGAAATATAACAAACATTGACTACATTGAAATCGAATGGGGGGTTTCAGGTCAGAATATGGTAGTTACGGGCTACACCGCACAATATCGACTCGATGGAGGAAATTGGACGACCTTTAAAGAAGACACCTTGTGGACTACTGCTGGACTCCATACCGCACTCGATGGAATTTATGAATTTAGAGTTTTAGCCTCGGATATGGCTGGAAACAAGGGCATCTCCGAAATAAGCAGGAGTATAACTGTGGACACAAAGGCGCCGACCACCACTCTGGTCGATTTACCCGAATTTACTGATGCGGAACAGATTGAGATTAATCTGACGCAGATTGAAGACACTGTGAGATTTGCATTGTACTATTCCGTCGTCAAAGAAGGACAGGAGACTTCTCCTATCGAATGGGGCTTCTATCATCCCACTTCGGATGATTACCTGATAAGCGATTTGCCTATATTGGTGGATGTGACAGAGCAGAATCATTACTATTTCAAAATAGTTGCCTATGACTTGGCCGGCAATCATCTTCTAAATGACAGTTACGAGGAGACTGTGGTAGATCGAGATCCTCCATTGAAAGTACGCAATCTAGAGCTGAGTAGTGATAGAAAAATTGTAGCGAATGAAACCGTGGATGTGATTGTTTCGTTCATGTCTTCACTCTCCAAGGATCTGACAGAATACAGGATATATCGCTCCACCGATCCGAATGAAACTGGAGAGATAATTGTGAATATGGAAGCAAAGGGAGAAGTCTACCTAAACTATCGGGATGCAAAAGTGAATCTGGGAGAGAAATACTACTATTCAGTGATGGCCGTCGACCGAATGGGATTTGAATCGGAAGCTGAAGTGGGATTCATAGATTTTGAGCTAGAAGAAGATCCTGTCGTTAAGGATGATGATAGCGGGAATCAGGATATCGGAACATATATTGGAGCGGGATTAGTGGTAATGCTAGCAGTTGGTGGTATAGGAGCAGGGTATTACTTCTTCAGTCTGAGTAGCCCCAGAAACATCGTCATGGCAACTGGCGAAGTGGTAGTAGACAGTACTTCGAATTTCACGGAAATTGATGGCGAATTAATGTGCGGGGCATGTGGTGCAATGTTCGAGGTAACAGATGAAAGAAGTTGTCCTTCATGTGGAGTTTTCGACGACTAAAAGAAAACTTCAATAAAAGACTCCGGATAGGCCTGATATGGCTAATGTGCTGGTGGAGAAAAGAGACAAAATTGGAATTGTCACTGTCAATCGACCTGAGCAATTGAATAGCATGAATTCTGCAACACGCAATGAAATGGCTAAGGCTTTTGAGACTATGGAAGAGGATGCGGATGTTTCTGTTGTGATTCTAACTGGTGCTCCTGGCAAGGCATTCATTGCAGGAGCTGACATCAAAGAATTCTCAGAAATGAATTTACAGACAAGAGACGAAATGGAGAAAGACTGGATAGTGACAAAGGTCATATCCAGTATGACGAAACCTGTGATTGCAATGATTGATGGATTCTGTCTGGGAGGTGGATTGGAAATAGCTATGGCATGTGATCTTAGAATTTCCAGTAAAAAATCCAAATTAGGACAGCCTGAGATAAATATTGGAATTATTCCTGGCGCAGGTGGAACTCAGAGACTTACCAGATTGGTTGGAGAAGGCAGAGCAATGGAAATGATACTCACGGGCCGAATGATAACTGCCGAGGAGGCACACCAATACGGTATCGTGAATTTTATATTTGATTCTGAGGAACTGGAGGAAAAAACCCTAGAAATCGCAAAGACCATAACTGGGAAATCCTCGTACGCTGTTGAAAGGGCCAAAAAATGCGTGAAGGCAGTAGCAAATATGTCATTGGAGGAGGGATTGAAATATGAACAGGATATGTTTATCGAGTGTTTTAAATCCAAGGATGGAAAGGAAGGAATCACTGCGTTCATCGAAAAAAGAAAAGCCAATTTTGAGGGAAAGTGAGAGGCTATATTGAAATTATCTGATAAAGTAGAATTCATAACTTCAGTTTTGGATGAACTCTATCCTGAACCAGAAATCCCTCTCGAGCACGAAAATAATTTCACTTTCCTAATTGCCGTAATGTTAAGTGCGCAAAGTACGGATAAAAAAGTAAATCAGATAACTCCCCAATTGTTTGCAAAGGCAAACACTCCGGAGAAAATGGACAAGTTAAGTGAAAAGGAGATAAGAACTATAATAAGGGAAATTGGGTTGGCACCAACTAAATCAAGGAACATAAAGAAAACCTGCAAGCTATTGCTGGAGAAGCATAACGGAATAATCCCAGACAATTTTGAAGATCTGGAAGGACTGGCAGGTGTTGGTCATAAAACAGCATCAGTGATAATGGCTCAGGCCTTCAACATCCCTGCCTTTCCAGTGGATACACATATTCACCGCCTAGCCTTCAGATGGGGACTTTCAAACGGCAAGAATGTAAAAACCACTGAAGAAGATATGAAGTCTAAATTTGAAAAGAAAAATTGGAACAGACTACATTTGCAGATGATATTTTACGGGAGACAATATTGCCAAGCCAGAAAAAGCACCTGTGAATGTCGAATTTGTAAAGGTATAAGAGATTCATAGATACCTATATGGGCCCTTCTCAGAATACAGACTGATGACAAAATGGGATGTCCGGTTTCTGGAACTTGCAAAACAAATTGCTTCGTGGAGCAAGGACCCGTCGACCCAAGTTGGGTGTGTTGTTGTCGGTCCTGATCGCGAGATAAGAAGCACCGGTTTCAATGGACTTCCCAGAGGAATCGAGGATAGCGAAGAGAGGTTGAACGATCGTGAAATTAAGTATCCTCTAATATGCCACGCCGAGGAAAATGCGATAATGCATGCTGCAAGAATTGGAATGTCCCTCCAGGAATGTACGGCATACGTCACTTGGCCACCCTGCACCAGATGTGCCCGATCTCTGATACAAGCAGGAATCTCAAACATAGTCTATCCTGATAAAGTTGAAATACCTGAAAGATGGGCTCCCGATTTTGAGCTTTCAATCCGAATGTTTGAGGAAGCCGGAATCCGCGTCAGAAGCGCTTAGGAAAATCCGGACAAAAATTATTCTTCTTTGTTTTCTTCCTGCTTGCTTAGAAGTTCCGTTATGTTCTTTAAATGTTCAACACCCGTATCGGATTGAATATTCTCAGTTACCAGATCGCGGACCTTTGACGGATTTGGAACTCCATAAAGACAATCCTTGGGGTTATGTCTAGTTCGTTTGGAGGAAGAACGAGAACCGCCAGCCAGACCAATACTACCCAGACCTTTGACTTCAGCTCCTGAGCCGGCAATAATCATAGATTCATCGGATCCTGTGCCCAATCCAGAACCAGTTAGAGGTAGAACCGTACCGTAACCAAGTATGCTTCCAACTATGCCCTGCTCCATTTTTATGTCTTCAATGTGATTGTAGCGAACCTGGCGCTCACTACGGTTCATCAAAAAATTGCTTTGGAGAACTATACGATTGTCCGTAAGATAGTAAGTGAAAGAACGACGGTAAGCATCTACGGAGAGCAGGCCTATCAAGCCGACCGCTGCCGTAATCCCTGGAATGAACCAACGGCCGAAATCCATTGTATCTTGCATCTTCCACTGATGATAAGAAAGTACAACAATGCCAACAACGGCTACTCCCGAATACAGAAGAAAAATACTCTGGCCACCGGAGTCCATAAAGAGATACCTAGCTACGAAACCAACGAAGAAAAGAACCAACGACCAGATTATGGCACCGGCTAGGACCTCATTTACAAAAGGTATGCCTTTGATAATATCATAACCTGGAAAATCCTCGAATTTGTCCGACTCGAAGAAATCATATATGACATAGGCCCAAATAAGAAGCAGAAAGAAAATGATGTACAAATGAAAGAAGGAAAAGGGATGTGGCTTCAATTGCATCTTCATCTCTTCCCCTCCGAGAAGGGTTATTCCAGACATGTGACTCCAGTGGTGGGGTGATTAAAACATTTGTACAACCACTCTAACATTTATGTACGGACACCTAATCTGATAAACTGGATAGTATGGTTGTCAAGAAGGTTGTTCGGAAGAGAAAGAAAAATGAAACGGAAGATGTGCTGAACAAGGTAATGGGTACTAAGGAACTTGAGATTGCTGCGGTGATATTGAAGGAATTGGCAGAAAGAAAAAAACGAAAAAGCAAAATCGAGAACAAGAAAAAAGGATTGCAAAAAACCTTTCAGAAAGGGCCCCAGAAACTTGAAGGTGACAAAACCAAGAGACTCAAAGAACTTGCCGAACTCAATAAAATGGGAATTCTGTCCACTGCGGAATTTGAAAAATTGAAAGAGGAACTCATCAACTAGATGCTTGTTCGGCAGAGGCCACCACGTACAACCCAATCAGGACTATGATGCCTCCTGCAAAGACACCGAGACTGGGAAGTTCATCTAATACTAGCCAAGCCAAGATTCCTGAACCCACCGGTTCTGCCAAAAGACTTATGGAAACTACATATGCTGGCAGATAGCCAAGGGCCCAATACTGCATAGTATGGCCTAATAAGGTTGGAATCAACGCC
>CAZXZT010000015.1:0-15482 GCA_964645695.1 uncultured archaeon | reverse complement strand
TCGCGGGGTTGAGAAGGAATGTGGTGTCTGACATTCCACCAGGACGACAACGCCAGCGGTCTGGCACTTATTTTCCGATACTTCTTAGCCATTGCTTACCGGGTTTCCATTCGGTAAACATGGTCATCAACATCCCTAATATCGTGAATAAAGTTCCTGTCCATACCAAGATAATGCCGGGAATCTCCCTCACAGTTATGGTTGCACTTTTTTCACCATCTTCAGCTGTTGTAACATTGTACAGGGTTATGTACAAATCACGGTGAATTTGGTGTTTGAGATAAATTTGTGTAGTTTCCTGGCCCCCATCCATCCTTTTCGAGATTTGGTCATCAATTACCACGTCATCATCCATTTCTATTAATCTGATGAAAGCAGTACACTTTGGGACGCATGTCATAGGTTCAGGGTTCATTGTGACTTTCTCTAGCTCCAGAACGAAATTACCAGCTAGTTTCCGTTCACCTTCCTGTAGAGTTATACTATCTTCAGTTCCTAATCCATAAGAAAGGCAATATCCGATAAGGATTAACATCATTCCCAAGTGTGCAGTATACGGCCCCCAGGCTCTCAACATGGGAAGTAGTTTCTTGGTCCGGTACCTCCACATATACCTGAAGATAGAATATCCACAAATGAACGCCCAGGGTATCATAGCTCCAACCATCCAGCCTTTTCCTTCAGACATTATTGCGTAGCCTAGGCTGAAAGTAATTCCAAGTCCGACCACGACCAGGATTTTCTGTAAATCGATGAAGGGTCTCAAGGTGTGTATGGTGAAAATTGCCGAAAGAATGACCACGAACGGAGCTAGCCGTACCTCAAACACTTCTGGAGCCAGATATCCGTTCGCCATAACCAAAAGTAGAACTAGGGTTACGGTGAGTATCAAGAGCTGGGTGTAGATTGCTGCAAAGAAGGTATTATCCTCACTAAAGTAATCCTCTAGACTATTGTATTCTTTAGGTTCTTCCGCTTCTTTTTTCCTATATTTTGAGATTACCAGTCCAAGAGTTAAGACAATGGATAGAATCATCAGTATGAAAAAGCCTTTGACCGAGACGTCATTTTCCAGAACATACCCTAAGCGACTCCAAGTTCCTCCAGTGTCTTCTACAACAAATGCGTGAACTGATTGCCAGATACCACCTCTTGTAACAAATGATTCTAATAATACTAAAACAAAGGTGAGCATTGCTAGAAGTGGCCCTAAAACACTGTATTTTTTCTTTCGTCTTGACATGACAGAAGTATGCAGTAGACTAGTTGTTGCAAGCCATGGTAGCAATCCTGCAGTCTCAACTGGGTCCCAAGCCCAGTAACCCCCCCAGCCAAGGGTTACGTATGCCCAATAACCTCCAATGGCTAATGCCAGGCTCATCCCGATCCAAGAACTGCGCCCCCATCTTTTCACAGACTCATTCCAGTTATTGTTACCAGTTATTAGATAGGCCATCCCTGATGCATAGAGCAAAACGATCATCCCAAATGATACAAAGACTATTGGCGGATGGATAATCATGTATGGAGATAACAGGAGGGTGTTCAGTCCATTTCCAGTTTCAGGTATGATATCGTTTTGACTGAATGGATTTATGTATAACTGGATGGTACAGAATCCCAGAAGGATAATACAACCTATGATTGAGGTAGTTTGCTTCTGTTCATCTTCTTCTGTATGAAGTCTTCTCTCGATATTTATGGATAAGATGGTTGCCCATGCCCATATTAGCAAAGTTCCATCCCTTCCGGCCCAGACACCTGCTAGTTTGTACCCCAATGACAAAGTTTCCGCTGAGTAGTCCGATACGTACGCAAATCTCAGATCAGTGACCAGAAAATAATAGGCCAATAGAAGAATAGTAAGAGTATGTGTTACAAGGGTTATAACCAGTAGCGACTCGAAATTTTTTTTGTCTGCCTTATCATTATTTTTTAGGTAATTAAAACCAAAGTATATGGAGCAGAGTACTAGAAGCGGGTTGAGATAAATTAGGATTTCACCGGCATTCATTTTCGACCGGTGAGCACTATGATTATCAGAATAGAGATGCTAGATATGATGCTTGGAGCATAGAGTAAGGATTCCTCTTCTGAATCCTGTGATTTTATTTTGACCTTGAAATAATAGTCACCTCCCATTTTTACAACCTTCATTCCTTCGTAGTAGCTGTACTCGCTTGCAGGTATTTTCTCTGTAGAGTTATCTTCCTTTTCAAGTTCATACTTGTAACCAGGATAATCATCATTCTTTACTTCATAGGTAAATTCGAACCTTCCGTTTACAGTATCCTCCCGATCTTGTTCTATCGGTTTGTAGCAGGTATACGGGTCTTCCAGAGTACATACATAGAAAGTGACAGTTACAACATCTTCTTCCGTGTCAATCAATGCGGTAAATTGCTCACCCTCACTCACTTCATCTGGTGAATGTGACATCTCTGAAACCGCAGACGGTAAAAACATAACTAACGTAAAAACGGTTAACCACTTCATGTTTATGCTAGTTCAATTCATATCAGTCAGTTTATTAGTCTTTTTCACCGGTTTTTCCACCGAATCCAGGATATTGAGAAGCAGGCTACGGCCAGTAACATGAAAATAGGGTACATGGCGTCCATCCATATTCCAGTTTTTTCAACTCCGCCAATTGTGACTGCCGTTGCACACAATGAGCAAATAATTCCTAGAATTAGGAGTGGCAGATAATCACGTTCTATATCCATGAACGAATACCCCAATCCGGTTAAAGGGTTATATTATAGTTGACCTTGTTGAGACGAATGCGACGTGTATGCATGGGTGGTACTTTTGACGTCTTTCATATTGGGCATGAGGCATTGATCCAGAGAGCTCTTGATGTTAGTGAGCATGTCTTAATCGGCCTGACCACCGATGAAAAAGCTGGCAAGAGTCGCTCTGAATTTGTCGTTACGCCCTATGCCGATAGGAAGAACAGGCTTGCAGAATGGTTAAGATCTGAAGGAGTCGATAAAAGAGTGGAGCTTGTTCCTCTAAACGATGATTGGGGTCCAGCGGCTCTGGGAGAAGATTTTGAAGGAATTATTGTTTCTGAAGAGACGGAGGGAATGGCCGGAGCGCTTAATCAAGTACGAAAAGAGAAAGGGGTGGACAAGTTGGAGGTCATTGTTGTACCTCTGGTTCAGGCCTATGACGGCCATCGAATCAGTAGTAGCCGGATAAGAAATGGAGAGATCGATTCTGAAGGTCTCAGGGCCTAGCTCTTATAGACGTCCCTCTGATGCGACGCCACTTGGCATTTAGTACAGGATTAATACAATGGTCGAAGAACAGATTTCAAGTCTATCACAGAATATCCGCAACTCTATCACTGAGGATTCATCAGTTCCCAGAAATGTAAGGTCCAATGTACTGACTGGATTGGAAACCTATCTGCTAAACAGAAAAGATGATTTGGATCTAAGGGTATATTCTACTATATCCGTTCTCGAAGAGCAGATAAATGATACCAATATTCCTCAACACGCACGTACTAGACTCTTTGAGTTCATAAGAGATCTTGAAGGGATTGTTCGCAACTGGGAAAAAAGCGCTGAGTAGGTTTATCCTTATTATTTTTTTGAGGGGATACCTATTTATGACCTTTTATTGCTAAAGACACTGTGAACAGAGGCCAATTTGTATCGCTGATTCTGTCTTTTGCATTTTTGGGGGTGCAGGTTGTCTGGACGCCCGCCTCAGCGGAAGACGTTGAAGGTCAGGAACAAGATGTAGCTCTCTATCTTTACACTTACAATGGTATTGGTCGGCTTCACACCATGGAAACAGGAGGCCATGGCGACGCTGAACAAGTGGGCATACAACCAGGAAGCAGTATCTTCTTCGCTTTGAATCTTAGCCTTCAATCTGATCTTCCGGTAAATTCCTGGAGAACAGAGGTCGGTTTTCACATTTTTCTATATGCGAATTCTGCAGATTTCAACAGTGGTCACTTGAATCTGTACATTAGGGATGGTATGACCATGACAGATGACAGTAGCGCAGTTCTTGCTTCTGGTGACATGAATATCCCGACGGTAATCCAGACCAACAATGGCGAAAATGTGGATATTTTCTGGGAGGATGACTATGGCCCCACGTATTCTTTCGTTTCCGGCAACTACATAGTTCTGGAATTGGAAAATGACGGCGACAATGCGGTCAACCTTGAACTTGATTCCGGAAAGAGTGGAGACGCTCCATCCCGGTTGATGACGAGTACTAATCCGGTCAGAGATATTGCGGTAGTCACACAATCCTATAATCTGGCAACTTCTGATCCCGGAGATCGTACCGATACAGAGAATTTCAAGCCGAATCTACCTTCCGATATCTCGAAGATGTTTGTGTCAGGGACAGCATTGAATGCTTTCGGAGCCTATGATATCACCGACTTCAGTGTTGAGGTGTTCGACTCGAATGAGGATCGTCTGTTTATTGGAGAAACCAGTTCGGAAGCCGTAGGTACGGACGGCGATGACAGCCCAGACACTAATAGATTTGAAGATGATGTTGTTTGGAACTATAATGATCCTGCTAACCCATCCGGGAATCACAATGGCAAGGGAATCTATACAGTTCGCGTATCAGCGGTAAATCAGCAGGGCAAGGAGTTTTCATTAGATAAATCGATTCAAATGGATGCTTATGGAGTGTACCTTTACACATCGGAAGATGATCAGAACGTAGCAGTGGGCGCGGCGGTCGAATATCAGATATTCGTTATGAATTCGGGAGACGAGGCTGATCAGTTTACGGTGGAACCTAGCGAAACATCTGACAACTGGATCGTGGAACCATCGACCTGGACAAGTTCGACTCTGTCTCCTGGTGATGAAGAAGAAGTTACGTTTACAATTTCAGTGTCTGATTCCACAGAAATGGTTGGAAAAAGTGCCGTAGTTGTTTTTAAAGCTCAGTCAGAGAACGTCCCCTCAGGCATTAAGGACACGGCAACTTTTGATTTGGAAACTAAGACATCCGTTGGCGCAGAATATGAGGTTTCATTGTACTTCGAAGATGAGACCTCTGGCTTAGCGGTTTCGAGCCTTAGCACTACAGGCGTCGCTGGGGAATGGAATCAATACTCCTTGAGTGTGGCTAATCAGGGTCAGGCAACAGACAGTGTGCAGTTGTTATCTCAGGAAGTTCCATCTGACTGGAGTGTCAAATTCGAGTATGGAGATCTGGACTCCGGTTCCATAACAGTTGATGGCATCCCCCGTTGGGGTGACGGCTACAATGTTGCGAATGTCACGATTTGGGTCCGACCGGCCCAGTCAGAGAGTAATGTTGAAAGTGCAGATATTGAAATAATTGGCCTGTCGCAGGGTAACACCAGTAAGAGTGATACAGCTATTTTGTCCATAACACGAACCTTCGGTCTTGTATTGAGCGTAACTCCTCAAGGATCCTCCGGCATCTTTGTGAACAAGGAGGCCGGTGAGCAGTTTGAGGTTGACCTGCTCTTGGAATCACTTCTGGAGAATCAGAGTACATTCAGTCTCGATATTCCAGATATTCCCTCTGGGTGGTTGTTCAATTTCAAGGAAAACGGTGCGACTGTTACCGAAACATCTTTGGAGGGTGGTGAGAGCAAGCCACTGGATTTATTTATCACAGTTGGTAGTCAGGCAATCTATGAAAAGGATGGTTATTCATTTAATGCAATGGCCGAGAATATTGCTTCTGAGGCGAGCGTCTTTGCACGCCTGCCCGTCACAGTCTTTCTGAAGCTCGAGTCTGGATTTGAACTCACTTCCCTGAAATACCGGGAAACGCTTGAACCGGGTGAGAGTTACACGTTCCAGCTGAACATTGACAACTTGGCCAATGGTAACGACGAATTCACCCTCTCCGCGAGTTCAGTTCCGTCGGGATGGAGAGTTGTTTTCTCGAACGGAAACACCTTTGATGTAGAGGCAGCTCGTTCAGTTACAGTGCCTATTCAGGTCACGGTGGGAGACGAGGCCAGGGATGGCGACGAGGAAAGCGTCATGATCACGGTCGCAAGCCAGTTGGCAAATCAGGAGAAGCAACAGAATTTCGTTATTGAGGTGGAGCAGGGTTTTACAGACCGTTTGTCTTCTTCTTTCGTTGATCTTTGGTATATCTTTGTCTTTTTGGGTCTCGTTATAGTTATTGGTACTGTTACCTATTATCGTCAGGAGGATTATGATTGGGATGAGGATTATTCCGAGGAAACGGACGCTACAGTTCCACGGTCGGACGAATCTTCGGACGATGAATGGGATGATTGGAATTAAGGAAAACTGAATGTCCGTTTCATTGACCTACCTAGGCGGTGCCTCAGAGGTTGGCAGGGTTGGAGCAATTCTGGAGGGCTCGGAGGGCAGATTGCTGTTGGACTATGGCATTCAACCTGATGATCCGCCAAAATTTCCGCTACCTGCTCCGGACGTTGATGCGCTTCTGTTAACACATGCTCATTTGGATCACTGTGGTTTGGCTCCGAAAGTGGCAAGCCGTGGTACTCCAGTTATCTCGACTCCAGTTACCGGTGCCCTTGCTGGAAGAATGGCACAGGACACCTTGCGTGTAGCTGAATTGGAGGGTTACCCTCTTCCATTCCTTCCTTCTTCAATAGGTGATCTCACACATTCCCTTAGGCCCTCCAAGCCAGGGAGTGTTGAATACCGTGGCGGTTTTGAATTTCAGATGTTCAATGCAGGCCATATACCCGGTGCCGTCATGTTCGACTTCCCGCAACAGGATTTTCTCTTCACAGGTGACTTTCATGCAGTGGATACCCAGCTTACTAGAGCTGCTAAACCAAGGCCCTGCAAGACATTGGCCATAGAGTCAACATATGGTGGCCGCGATCATCCGAACCGTCATCAGACAGAGTCTGAATTGGTAGATTCCATAGAAGATGTGGTCAATTCAGGAGGCAGAGTAGTTCTGCCTTCATTTGGTTTAGGCCGTTCACAGGAATTGTTGATGCTTGTACGTAATTTGGGATTTGAGGTATGGCTGGATGGCATGGGTCGTGATATAGCGAGGATTCTGCAGAAATATCCAGGTTCGATTCGCGACGTGTCCTCTATGCACAAAGCATTCCGGCAAACAAATTTTGTAAAGTACAGTCGCCAGAGAGAAGTAGCATTGAAGGCCGATGTTATTGTCACGACTTCCGGAATGCTCAATGGTGGCCCTGTTCTTCACTACTTGTCCAAGCTTCGAAAGGATTCATCCTCTGCCGTTTTTCTGACCGGCTTTCAGGTTCCTGGGACTAATGGGCATCTATTGAAAGAAACGGGGAAGCTACGGTTAGATCGCAATCCTGAATCGCCCAGTTTTGAGTTAGAGTGCCAGCTCAAGGCATTTGACTTGAGTGGTCATGCAGGTCATAGTCAGATTGTCGATTTTGTCAATGCCTGCAGTCCTGAAAGGGTAATTCTCTATCATGGTGACAATCGCGAGGCCTTTATCGATGATTTGAAGGATTATGATTTAGTGCTACCCCGGGAAAACGAAACCATAGAGATAGCCTAGGCGTCTTCAGTATCGTAGTCCGCACCAACAAACATTCTGACAAATCCTAATAGCATGAAAAAGATTAATGAAGTGAATACTATGCCGTAGGGCCCCTGCAATTCGATGGAGTCCTGAATTCGCCCTTCTGAGGTTGCTACATAATCATTGACGTTAATTACAATCTCGGCAAGAGTAAAGGTAATTAGTAGCATCACGCCCAAGTTAATTAGGTAACTTACGAATAGTGTTCTCAAGGTTCGAGACACTCCTTTTTTCTGTGCATCGGTCAGTAGGGAATTGTCCAACCCAGCAGGTTTGAATTGCTCTGCATAATTCTCGTATTTTATGGCGGCATACGACAATTCGATATAAATGATAAATCCCATTCCAATAAAAATTCCGCTTGCTAAGTATTCATCCCATGTTTTTTCCTTTTCTTTCTGTTCATATCCGCAGAAATCAGCGTCGGAACTCTCCAGACAGAGGTTTGGACTATAGAGAAATCCCAGAATGATCGCTAGGGCAATCGAACCAGCAATGGCCCATCCTTTTCTTTTCCATATACCGAAGGCACCCAGGAATGCAATCGAACCGAATATCAAATTGGAACTGCGAATGATGGCATCATCTAGCCTTTTTTCCGTGCCTTCAACATCGTCGTAAAGAAGACGGATAGGTTTCCATGTCCATTCTGTTTCGCCTTCTACCTCGGAATTTTCAATTTCAACTCTAGTTGGAATCACATGCTCGCCAGTTTGCATGTCCAAAGCCGGGTCGGTGATGTACTGAACGAGTAGGATTATTGTAATGAGAAATAGGAAAAACTTGTATTTTCCCTTGAATAGAGTAAACGTATAGAGTCCAAAACCAGCTATGAAACTCCATAATACGAAAACAGCAGGATCAGGTTTGAACCCAGGTATAGGGCCACGAACGTATTTTGTTATCAGCGAATCAAGAGGATTATGGTAGTTGTAAAACTCTACGATAACATAGATTAGAGCTAGACTAGATATTATTTTTATCCCAAATATGATAGGGTACTCGCCCAAGAAATCCCTGTAATTGACTACGTCCCCTATCTTGGGAATCCTGCTCGGTTTCTCATCAATTTCCTCCATTCATCCTCCCTGCAATACGGTGTTGACGGATTCATCCGATCTCCAATCTCCAACATCCATCCCAAAACTCCTGATTTCAGAAACCATGTTCTCCCTTTCCATTCGTGCAACCAGCAATGGTTCTTCAGGTATTCGTTTCATTTTTTCTTCAAAGTCAAGGCTAGATGGTGAAATTGTGGTTATCGTGTAACCTCTTGCGATTGTGTTAGTGAATGCTTCAGAAATCGTATGATCGTCATCCAAAGAGCTGAATAGAATTATCGGAGAACCACTTGGTATGTAGGGTAGCATGTCTTTTATCACAATTTCAAGTTTTAGGTCTCCTTTCGGCGAGATGCTGGAGAGTGCTGTCAGAATTTTGAAAAGGTGGTGTTCGCCCCGATCCAGATCCACTTTTTCCACATCATCTCCGTAAACCATCAATGCAACGTTGTTTCTTTCATCCAGCAATTGCTTTGCGTACGTTGCAGCTCCTCTGCAGGACATTTCGAGTGGTGTGTCTTTACCTCCCCCCACAGCCGATACTTCTCTGGCATCAACCATCAGAATTACATCCATGACATCCTCTCTAACAGTTTCATTTACCATCATTTTACCTTTTTTGGCCAAGGCTTTCCAGTTTACAGAACGCAGAGAATCACCCGGGACAAATTCTCTGAGAGAGTAGAATTCAGTTCCAGAGCCAATTACATTGAGTGGCATAGCACCCGATAGGAGTTTAGGAGCTCTCGACTTGATAATCTGGTACTCCAGTACCTCAATCTCGGGAAAAACAGAGAAACTGTGAATTGAATCTTCAATTCTTTCGTTATAGAAAAGGTCGAAGGCATCCTTGACTCTCATTTTAACGGGGCCCAGATGGTAATGTCCTCTTATCGGAAGTTTAAGCGTGTATTCGAAGGACACTTCTTGCCATGGTTTCATGTAAAGTAAAGTATAATTCGAACCCTTGATGATTCTAGCCTGAGGGGGCAGACTGTCATATATCTCAACGAATCCTAATCCCAGACCTGTGTTTTTGACTATGAATTTTACACTCATGGTACCATCCTCAAATATGTTGTCTGAAGTGGTTTCTCTCCTTATTTTGACACTTGGCATCCATACATCAAGGAAACTTGCTAATACCACAAAGGTCAGCATTACTAGTCCTGCACTGATGAATAGATAGTTGAGCCGTATTAGCCCTGCTAAAGTTAGGAATAGAGCTCCGCCTGCGACCGCTGCCGCTTTTTTACTCCACATTTAGTCTTCTAGTTGTCCCTGTGTTGTCGGTACTTCCACTTCTTCAAGAATCTGCGAGACTATTTCCTCTGTTTTCACACCCTTTATGCGCGGTTCCGGCTTCAGTATTATTCTGTGTCTGAGAGTGTATATGCTTAGCCTTTTGATGTCATCGGGTATGACATAGTCTCTCCCACTTAGAACTGCTAAGGCACGTGATAACTTGAACAAAGACTGCGCACCCCTGGGTGACGATCCGACTTTAACTCTTGGATCCTCTCTGGTCCGGTTGATAATTTCAACTATGTACTCGATTATAGAATCATCGACCTGAACCTTTTCCAAACTTTCTTGCATTGTCTTGAGTTTTTCAGGAGAGGTTATGGATTTGAGATCATGCTCGTCTTTTCCTCTATTCTTCCGCTTGACCAGTATTGCCCTTTCTATAGGTCTGCCAGGATACCCTACAGATAGTTTCATCATGAAACGGTCAAGCTGCGCGTCTGGTAGAGGGTAGGTTCCTTCGGATTCTATGGGATTCTGTGTCGCCAGGGTCACGAAAGGTTGGGGGAGCTTGTGCGTATCACCTTCGATTGTAACTTGATGCTCTTGCATTGCCTCAAGAAGGGCTGCCTGAGTCTTTGGAGGGGCCCTGTTAATCTCATCAGCCAGTAACAAGTTACAGAACAGGGGGCCTTTCCTGAATTGGAATTTCTGGTCCTTCTGGTTCCAGATATAGATTCCAGTTATATCTGCAGGAAGCAAATCCGGTGTGAACTGGACACGTTTGAATTTTATTCCCAGTGTCTGCGCAAATGTGTTAGCCAATAAGGTCTTTGCTAGTCCGGGGTTATCCTCAAACAGAGTATTTCCACCTGCTAGGATACCTACTGCACACATGTCCAAAACGGGTCTCTTACCCAAAACAACTTGTTCAACCTCACCAAGCACGGCATGTACCATGTCGTGCGTTTCCTGTAAGTCAGGGTCCATGATGTAGGTCTGTACTGCATCGCTTTGCTCTTCCGTCTCAGCTTCAGTTTCTTCTGGCTTTTCTTCTTCTTCTTCTTTCTTTTTTCTTCCGAATAGGCTCATTTTTTCCACCCTCTAACGGCTTCTTCGACCACTTTTAAGGTCATGTTCTTTTCATTATTTATAATGAATCTAATTAATACTGGATCCTTCAGCATTTCTTCTAATTTTGAAGGTGGCAGCATTTCGAATTCCTCCCGCGAGAAACCCTTCGCGATTCTCACTTTGTCCACGAATATCTCCTTTATGGTTTCAGGATGAGTATAATGTGCATGTGGCACTCTGAATCGGGACAATCTCCCCTCGTATATGTTAAACAAATGTCTCCAAGGTTTTGGATTTTCAACTCTCATCATTGTTAGTTGCAGTGCTAGAATTATCGAACCCAAAAAAATTATTCCCAGCGTTTCGCTACTACTCACGTATCCTAAAACACCAAACAGTTGCACGTAAACTAGAGAAATCATATCTGATTGGATATGTCTGCTCTCATCAAATATTATTGTCTGTTTCTCACCAGCACTCAGGTATTCTATCATTGCCATCAAAAATTCCTTGTTATCCAGATCATCATAATATTCGTTTGTAAAGATGCTAGTGTCCGATATGAAGATTACTTTTCCAGTAGTATTTCCACTTCCAACGTCCGTTTCAGCTATGACCTCTACACCGTAAGACGAGTTTTCCCTGTAAGTACCTTCTCCTTTTCCACCTTCTCCATCCTGGTTGTAGTCAATGAATGCCATCTGTGTTGACCATGCAAGACCTTCTGCCGAAGAGCCTGATTTCAGAGATAATGCACTGGGCGAGTTCATCATTATTTGACCACTGAAACCCATTTTCTCGATATTGGCATCTACTATTACAATAGAGTTATTCTTAGGGTGGATGGATTCCTCCCAATGGTTTGAATCGTAAAGTTTGGCTGGCTTGCATTTCGGGTTAGTACTACCACTTGCGTCATACCCCAGAGCATCTATTACACCTCCTACCAAAGTACTACTGGTTTTTGGTATACATCCCTCCTGAACGATGTTGGCCCTTAATTGTATCCCAATGTCCAGACTTCCCATATCTCCGTAGAATGCCGAGTTACCATAACCCGAATCATCGGCAAGTATTACCTTGCCACCTGACTCTACAAAGCTGTGAATTGCTTTTGAATCATATTCGCTGTACATCCTTTCAACGCCAATAATGATCAGAATGGTCTCAGTATTGTTAATTGTGGGATCTGTGGTATTTTTCTCAACCTCGGAAATCTTGTTGATTATAGCTGGTCTTGACACAATAGTCTTGATTTCGTGCTTTCCATTACCTTCACTGCTTATGTCATTAGCAAATTGAGAAATATCATTCCAATCATCATCATAAGCTGAGAGTTGTGAAGGATTTTTGGCGTTGGTGATCAAGACTGGATATACTACAGTTATCATTACCAAAATTATGAATAGTGCGAAAAGCTTTGATCCATACTCTTTCCAGAACTGTTTTCTCATTTTTTACTTCCTCATTCCAAATATATTGGTAAATCTTGAGATTTTCCCGCTCTTGAGCCCTTGATTCAGGTCCATTTCAACTTGATGCAGATTGTTTATGGCCTCTACACACCATATATTGTAGGACCCGTCAATCATTTCCATTCCGAATTCATCTACTACTTTTGGTTTGATTCCACTGTACCTTGCGATTTCAAAAAGTGAGGTCAAAAGTTTGACGCTACCTGCTGGAATAGGTAATGCCCCACTCATCACATCAGTGAATTCTCTAACGGTCTGGGTTCTTGTTTTAATGAAACCGTATCTCTTCAGGATGGTTAGTAGCTGGTGGTATGATTTTATGATTATTTGCCTGTAATCTTCATCCTTGTTCAGTTCTTTTTGCATTTGTTTGATAAGATTTCGGACTTCATATTTGTGTCTCTGGGTCCAGTAAAGATAATATCCAGTTACTAGCAGAGCGGCAGGGATTCCAATGAACAATGGAATATACTTTTCCAGATTAAAGGGTTCGATTGCTTCAGGAGATTTGGTTATGCTTATAGCAACATCAGTCGATGTGAATTCGGCTTCCTGTGGCGTATCGTAGAATTCATCAAGGGGCCCCCCAGTGAAGGAAGCGGCGACGTTCACACTAGTTCCGTTTTTGGGAAATACAAAACTGAAATCTGCAAATCCGTCCCCGTTTGTCACGAGATCGCGCGTCTCCTTCATATCCATTTCAACTCCTTTGCCATAGTACATCGTAATTTCGACAGATACGTTTGCGGATGGCAATGGAGTCCCGTCATCTTCCCGTAGCCACAAAGAAACGTTCACAGTATCGCCAGGGAATACATTTGCAGGCTCAAAATCAAAATCTATTTCGCTGGGTACCAAAATTCCATGTTCGCTCTTGTAGCTTGTACCATACAGAAATTCCGTTCCGTTGTATCCAATATTCAAAGTGTGGTTATTGCGGTATTTCTGGGGAATTGTTCCAAAGGCAGTGAATGTAGTGTCATCAATGAAGGAAACTGACAATTCCTGACTGCCTATGAAAACAGTAACGTCTCCGTCAAGGCGGTTTCCCAGATCATCCATGAGTATTCCTGTAACATTGATGGTTCCTCCCCTAACGAGTTTCCCATCAAACCAGTCACCCACAACCTCAACCGCTTGGAACGAGCTCGAACCATGCACGCCAAAGGAGCTATTTGCATCCGAACTCAGATACCACTGTGTTTCATTGAATATTGCAGTCACGTTGTCGACACCCAGCTCATAATTCGAGACCAGAGTGTGGTTCAACTCGAAGGTTCCCATTTCGTCCGTGTCGACATAGTATCTACTGCCTCCGACATCTATCTGAATAGTCTCATCTTCAACCGGAGCTCCAGTTCCATCCAAGATGTTACCACGTATGGTTACGTTTTCTCCTCTATTGGCGTCATTTGCCTGCATAGATATCGTTACGGTTGTTTGCGGTGTTACGGCAAGTTCATTCATTACGCTGACAACACTATTACTTGCAACGGTTGAGATTTCAATTTCAAAGATATCCGCTTGTCCTTCCGCTACAGTTGTAACGAATTCAAATCTCCCTGTTTCGTCTGTTATCACAGGCTCGAGATATCCGCCTCTGAAGAATTTGATTTGAGTTCCATTAAGAGCTATCCCTAACTCATCTACTACCTTGCCACTTACAGAGTAATTGGCATTTCTCGTAGCTCTGCAATTCCATTCATCCTCTTCTTCTAAATTTATTTTGCATTTGGTGTGCTCGTCTAGTATAAACGAGGGAGTTGCAAGAAGGGTGACTGTCGACCCAGCCTCACTACCCCATAAGGATTCACTGTTCATTAAGGTTGCAGTGATGTTATGAATACCGGGATTCTGTCGTGAGATGTTTACGGCAACTATATCAGCTGAAGATAAGCTATACCTTCCTTCACTATTTGTTGTAGCTGAACCTACATACTGTCCATCTAATTTCAAGTTTACAATGACATCAGCGACACTCAGATTATTATGATCTGTGATGTTCCCCTCCAATCGGAGGTTTTCACTCCTAAGCATTTGTTCAGAGTGATACACGGCCTCGATGGTTATCTTGCTAATGCCTCTTATGACGACTTCCTCCGACAGAGCCACATCTGCTGGGTAAAGGTCATCTCCTGAATAGCTGGCAATCAATTTTGTTTTTCCCCAACTTGCGTTCGCCGGGATTGTCAGATCGATTCCCCATTCCTGACTTCCGTCTATTACTATTTGGCCAATAATATTCCCACCATAGCTGATTTCAATCGAACCGGTTGGTGGCGCTCCTTCATCACCAAGTATGCTACCCCTGATAGTGTACGTGCCATTTATATCAAATATTTCATCGTTGCTACTATTGAAACCCAGGTCCACGCTTGCATTTATTACTCGGATATAGTTTGTAACACTGTCTGAGGAGAGGTTTGCGTTACCATTGAACTTGAAGGTCAGTCCAAAAATCGCATCTTCTACTACAGGCAACGGTATTTCTATCTCAAAACTTCCGTCTTCACTTGATACATCATAATAATCAGTACCATTGAATATTAATTCTATGTCTGCATTACCTACTGCAAAACCACCATCTTCCAATAACAGGCCTGTGACGTAGGTAGTATCCCCGCTACCTCCTGTCACTGGCACAGTCGGTAAAATACTTGTATTTCCTTTTATGGCAAGTTCTGACGTAGAACTCCAACTTTCGATGATTCTTTTAGATGTATTATCAAAATCTATGAATTGTTCCGGGCGATGTAATATTATAGACCAGTCACCGGCCCTTATAGTAGACGACAATGAACTTCCGTTACATATTACTTCTACAAACCCCTCTGAGTCAGTTGTTCCGTTTCCAATTTTATAAGATGGACTTCCATATTCTTCGGTTTCGTTAATGTAAGCATCAATTTGTACACCGACATATGGTTCTCCCGAAGAGACATTAATCATATTGAACGACCATATGAATTCTTGATCCTTATAAACAACAGCAGGCGGTTCTTGTGCAGTTCCATCTCTGGCAGGGGGACTTCCCCATGGAGGATTTTCCTCTTCGAAGTATCCATAT
>CAZXZT010000014.1:0-15557 GCA_964645695.1 uncultured archaeon | reverse complement strand
AATCTATGGAGAAAGTTCCAGAGGCAGATAGATTTGGGGAAGAAACAGATACTAAGGCAACTTTTAGACGTTTGGCAGGGACTTGGACTTATTGGGGATGGAAGCACGGTTATTTTTCCAGTGAGAAAGACGCCAGATCATACTATGACGAAATGTGCTACATGCTGGCATTCCAGATGGTTTCTCCGAACTCCCCGCAGTGGTTCAATACAGGCTTGAACTGGGCCTATGGAATTGAAGGTCCTCCCCAAGGACATTATTTCATCAATCCTGAAACGGGTGAATTGGATCGCTCTACCAATTCTTATGAGCACCCCCAACCACATGCCTGTTTCATCCAGTCTGTATCTGACGACCTGGTGAATCAGGGAGGTATAATGGACCTCTGGACGCGTGAAGCCCGTCTCTTCAAGTTCGGTTCGGGGACTGGCAGTAATTTCTCTCAGATTCGGGGAGAGGGTGAGCCTCTCTCTGGAGGCGGAATGTCTTCGGGTTTGATGTCTTTTCTGAGAATAGGGGATCGGGCAGCCGGTGCGATAAAATCGGGAGGTACCACTCGTCGGGCGGCTAAGATGGTTTGTCTAGATATGAACCATCCCGATATCGAGAAGTTCATCAATTGGAAACTTACGGAGGAAGAGAAGGTTGCGGCCCTAGTAGCTGGTTCCCAGCATCTTCAGAATCATGGCAATGAGATACTGGCCGCGATTCAGGCCCATCCTGATGATGAATCGCGCTTTGACCAATCTGTCAACAAAGCATTGACCCGATCAATCAATTCAGCTTTGAAGGCCTATGTCCCTGATAATCTGATTGCCCGCGTTCTGGAACTGGGAGAACAAGGCTATACTCACATTGAGATTGACACCTACGATACATCATGGGAGGGAGATGCATACGCTACAGTTTCAGGCCAGAACAGTAATAATTCCGTGAGGGTTGACAACGATTTTATGGAGGCAGTCATCGGAGAGAGAGATTGGGATCTGTATTGGAGAACCGAACTGCAGGATGCGGGGAAAGAGGGTCGCGATCCAGAACCGTGCCGGACGCTTCCAGCAAATGATCTTTGGAATAGCATAGCCAGAGCGGCTTGGTCTTGTGCCGACCCGGGATTGCAATATGATACGACCATCAATGAGTGGCATACCTGTTTGCCAGACGGGAAAATAAACGGAAGCAATCCCTGTTCAGAGTACATGTTTTTGGACGACACGGCCTGCAATCTGGCCAGTTTGAATCTTGCTAAATTCTATGATGCCGAATCAACCCAATTCCAAACTGAAGAATACAGCCATGCCATTCGTCTTTGGACGATCGCCCTCGAGATTTCAGTTCTCATGGCTCAATTCCCCTCAGCAGAGATTGCCCAGCGTAGCTATGATTACAGGACTTTGGGCTTAGGTTACGCCAACATCGGTTCGCTTCTGATGCGAATGGGCATACCATATGATGACAACAGGGCATCTGCCATTTGTGGTGCACTGACTTCTGTTTTGGGTGGTGTATCTTATGCGACAAGTGCAGAAATGGCCTCTATCAAGGGCCCTTTCCCGAGGTACGAGCACAACAAGGAAAATATGCTCCGCGTGATGCGTAATCATAGGAGAGCGGCTTACAATGCACCGGATGAGGAGTACGAGGGACTCACTGTAAAGCCCAAAGCAATAGACCCTAATTATTGTCCAGAGTATTTGCTAAGCGCGGCGAGACTTTGTTGGGACCGGGCATTAGAAAACGGGGAGAACCACGGTTTCCGCAATGCCCAATCAACAGTTATTGCACCTACTGGAACCATCGGCATTGTGATGGATTGCGATACTACCGGAATAGAACCGGATTTTGCTCTCGTGAAATTTAAGACTCTGGCAGGTGGTGGAATGCTTAGGATAATCAATCGGTCAGTGCCTTTGGCTTTGAATCGTCTTGGTTATGACCCTGTGCAATCCAATGAAATAGTGAACTATATAGTAGGGACTGGAACTTTCGAAGGTTCTCCAGAAATAAATAGGGAGTCATTGCAGAGAAAGGGCCTGACCCCAGAGGTTATAGATTCGCTAGAATCGCAGATAGATCGTTTCACATCGCTTGATCTACTGATTACGCCCTCTTCAGTTGGTAATGATTTCTGCAGAGATAAATTGAGAGTGGAAGATTCTCATCTTGAGGACTGGGACTTCAGTCTGCTTTCTCATCTAGGTTTTACGAAAGAGCAGGTTACAGCATCTAACGACTACGTATTTGGTAGATTAACGATAGAAGGTGCTCCCCATATCAAAGAAAAGGATTTGCCGGTTTTTGACTGTGCAAACAAGTGTGGACAGTATGGCACGCGTTCAATTTCTTGGAGCGCCCACATCAATATGATGGCAGCGGCCCAACCCTTCATATCGGGTGCAATTTCAAAGACAATCAATATGCCTCACGAGTCCACGATTGAAGACATCAAACAAGCCTACATGGACTCTTGGAGGTCCATGATAAAGGCCAATGCCTTGTACCGTGATGGTTCGAAATTGAGTCAGCCCCTGATGTCGGGCACGGTCTTGAAAGTGGATGTTCAGGAGGACGAGCTGATGTCTGAAGGCCTCATGAGTCCTGAGAAAGCCATTGAAGCAATGGCTGAAGCCCTGCCAGTTCCTGATGGTAAACCCCTGGCACGCAAAGTCGTCACTCGTTACATTGCTCAAAGACGTCGTCTGCCTAACAGACGCGGTGGCTATATTCAGAAGGCAAAAATTGGGGGCCACAATGTCTACCTTCATACAGGGGAGTATGTGGATGGAAGTCTGGGCGAGATTTTTATTGACATGCACAAGGAAGGTGCTGCATTCAAGGCCCTGACCAATTCATTTGCAATTGCCGTTAGTTTGGGTCTGCAACACGGAGTTCCTCTGAAGGAGTTTGTTGATGCATTCGTCTTCAGTCGCTTTGAACCCAATGGTCCAGTTATTGGAAATGACAAGATCAAGATGTCGACCAGTATTCTGGACTATATTTTCCGGGACCTTGCTGTCAACTATCTAGATCGTGGAGATTTGGCCCACGTAAAGCCAGAGGATTTACAACCTGACATAGTTAGAAGCGAAGGCGAGGTGGTCACTGAAGAAAATCTGAATTCGGGCCTGAGCCCTGCTGGGAATGCCACCGATGGACATGAGATACAGTTGACATTGGATGATATGGATTCAGTTGTAGCTGACACAGATACGTTGCAAACAAATATCGGTGAATTGTCGGTAGTCGCCCCCACATCGCTCGGTGAAGAGACCATCGCCCAGGAAGCTGGCAAATTTGGATTTGAAGGTGATCCATGTCCGGAGTGTGGTCAGTTCACACTTGTTTCAAACGGGAGTTGCCTGAAATGTGTAAGTTGTGGAGCTACTACTGGCTGTTCGTAGGAAAGTAACTGAAAACTAAATAAGCCCAACTTAAATGAGTCAGCAATGGCTGGTGAACGGAATGTGGCGTCTATAACTGCCAAACTGTCGTCGAGTCTGTCAAAATTTGAGAATTACAATAACAGGGAGATATACCGATTCGACCAGTTGGGTTTCGCTGTAACAGGCCGTCAGATTTCAGGTTTCTCCGGTTTCTTGATTATTGTCTTTATGCTAATGTTTACGTTCTCCTCAGCTGCAAATTCGATAATGGTTTCGGACTTGGGCGGTTCCAGAGCATTTACCGCCGATGTGACAATTACAGAAAATTCAGGCCCTTCTATCTCAGGTACATTGGAAGATCAAGGTGAATACATTGATTTTGGTTACATTGTTGAGGAAGTTGATTGGGACTTTATTTCGAATATGCGCATTTCCCATTTTGACGTGGAAGTGGATTGGAATGCGAATGGAGGAGGCGGAGGTGGCCGTCAAGTGACTTTTGACGTATCTTCTCAGAATAATACCACTGGTGTTAGCCAGAATAATGGAGGTGGTGGAGGGACAATAACCATACTCTGCCCAGTTAATCAAATGGCTGAAACCGTTTCAGATACTGCAGATAGTCCTGATGCTTTTGAATCATCTTTGGAGAAAAATGGTGACTGGTTGGGAGGAACATTTACCTACACATCAGAGAGCGCACTTGCAGACACCACCCCGTTTACGAGTGAAAGCATAGCTTATACGATTACATTAACCTACCACACATGGGAGTTGGAAAACGTCAGGGAGATTTCTGAAATATGATGGAATCTAATATTGAAGAGGGCAACCTTCTGTTTACGGACGAATACAAGAGGGCCCTTGAGAAGGCATCCTACGAGATTGTTGGCAATCACTCGGCAGTCGAGATTTGTGGATGGACCAAGAAAAGTCTCAAAGGAGGAGATAGTGGTTGCTACAAGCAGAAATTCTATGGAATTCGTTCACATCAATGTACACAGATGACTCCTTCTGCAGTCGCATGTGATCAAAAATGCGTCTACTGCTGGAGAGCCAATGAGATGTTCTCTGGACAGCAGGACCTGATGGAATATGCCAATGATGATCCTGCTGAGATAGTTCAGGAGTCTATTGAAGCACATCTTGGAAAACTGACTGGGTTTGGTGGCAATCCAAATGTCGATCCGAAAAAATACGAGGAATCCAGGACAGTGCGCCACTTTGCGATTTCTTTGACGGGCGAGCCGACATTGTACAGGAGATTGCCCGAGATGCTGAGAGAACTTCGGAAACGCAAGATTTCTTCATTCCTAGTCACGAATGGTTTACACCCAGAGATGATTGAGCGTCTTCGAGACGAGGATTCTTTACCAACGCAACTTTACATGTCGCTCGATGCACCCGATGAAGCAACTTGGAAGAAGATAGACATACCTCTCATACCTAATTTCTGGGATAAGATTAAAGGCACACTGAAACTGATGAATGGTCTTCAAACTAGAAAGGTTCTTCGGATGACTGTAGTCAAAGGATGGAATGACTTTGATATTCCTAGCTATGCAGAACTGATTCGTTTGGCAGGAAGGCGTGCCATGATAGAGGTAAAATCGTACATGCATCTAGGACCTGCCCGCAAGCGTCTTAGTCAGAGTAATATGCTTTCGTATGAAGAGGTTAGTGAATTTGCCAGAAATCTGGCCTTGGAACTGGGCTGGAAGGTCATCGATGAAGCACCCAATAGTCTGATTGCTCTGGTAGCTGAGGAGGACTGGGATGGCAGAGTAATGGATTTTGGAGATCCTTTGACAGGCCATCTTGCTCCATCATTTAGTTGCTAAACCCAAAACAGGTAAATACTACCACTTTGACCTAAGCATAGTGGATTATATTTCCGGGATTGGAACTGCATTCAAGACGTACATTGGAGAAAATTCCATAGATAAATTGAAGTCTGCGATTACTTCCAAACCAATGATTTTGATTGCTGGTGACCAGCTTACTGGAAAATCCACACAAGCCCAAAGATTGGCCAAACATTTTGGAGGCGATTTCCGTTCTGTCGGAATGCTTTTTAGAGAAGCCGCCTCAGAAAGGGGGATTACTGTTGCTGAACAGGCCCGTTTATTATTGACTGAGCGAGGTGTTGACGTAGACATCGACTACAAGACTTGTCAGATGATTGCAGGAAGGCAAATCAAATCAGATTTGGCAGTTATTGAAGGCCGTCAGCCAGCGTACATGGGGAGTTTTATGTCAAGTTTGGGTAAGAAAAACATCGTGAAGTTGTATTTCCAATGTTCCATTCGGGAGCAAGCCCTGCGCTTCTTGCGAAGGGAATTTGGTGAGGAGGCATATCGGACTGGCAGGACTCAGATTCCCTATAAAGTATATGAGAATCTAGAATCACTGAGGTCTGAAATTGAGAGTTTGGATATTGGAGCCAAAAAAGAGATTATAGGTCAGTTCATGGAGAACCAGAGCAGAGATGAAGATGATCGACATCGATATTCCGGCCTCTACGGTTTTGATTATGGCAATTTAGAGGGTTACGACATTGTTTTGAATACAGATGATAAAGAACCAGGCGAGGTTTTTGAAGAGGTGCTGAAAGAGTTGAAATTGTTCGGCTTCCGAGCAGATTAATAAACTCCCTAGCGTAGAGGGCATCGTGGACCTATCCCCAAATGAAGTAAAAATTCTCAAAGCTCTGCAGAATGGCATCCTTTCTCCTTCCGAGGCCTCAATGGCCTCCGACCTTGGTGAAAAGGAAACGATGTCTGCAGCGTCTTGGCTTCGAAGCAAGGGCTTGGTAGAAATATCTGAGAAATCTGTAGTATTCTATTCCATCAATAATGAAGGTAGAAAATATGCTGAAGAAGGTCTGCCAGAGAGAAGGGCTGCAGAATGGCTTAACCAATTTGGTGATGCTCCTGTCGAGGATCTACCTTTGGATGAGGATGAAAAGAAGGTTGTTGTTGGGTGGCTAAAGCGAAAGAATTTTGTAGAGCTTGAAAAAACAGAGAACGGTCTCAAATTAATCCCCACTGGAAATCTTGACGAAACTCCTGATGAACCATTATTAGTCCTTCTGAACAGGAATCCAATCCCTGAAAAAGAAATTGGAAAGGAAGGCTTTGCACTTCTAAAAGGAAGACAATTAATAGAAACCAAAGAGGAAGTTGATAGAAAGTTCAGTCTAACTGCAGAAGGCAAAAAATTTGATATCAAAAGTCTTGAAGATGCTCTTGTTGGTGAATTGACACCCGAGATAATACAGTCCGGTAGCTGGAAAGATAAGGACTTTCAGAAATATAGGCTAGATACTCACGCCGAACCAATAGATCATCCGACACTCCATCCATTGACACGTTTTACCGAAGAAATTCGTTCTATATTTCTTCAAATGGGTTTTACCGAGATAGAGGGTGATTACGTCGAGTCGGCTTTTTGGAATATGGATGCCTTATTCATTCCACAAGATCATCCTGCACGAGAGTTGCAAGATACATTCTATCTGTCAGAACCTGCATCATTTGTCATAAATGATGAAGAAACCCTGAATCGTGTCAAGGCCATTCATGAAGATGGCGGAGAAACTGAATCGACTGGCTGGGGCAGTGATTGGAGCCGGGAGATTGCCCAGCAAGCACTTCTGAGAACACACACAACGGTTGGCACAATTCGTTATTTGTCCGAGCATTCCGAACCGCCCATTCGAGTTTTCTCTGTAGGCCGTGTCTTCCGCAGAGAGGCATTGGATGCCACCCATCTGCCAGAATTCACGCAGGTTGAGGGCATAATTGTGGAGCCAGAGGCTAATTTCGGTATGTTGATAGGCGTTCTCAAGGAATTTTATCGTCGAATGGGATTTCCCGACGTTCGTGTGAGACCTGCTTATTTTCCATATACTGAGCCGTCTATGGAGGTCGAAGTAAAGTTCGGTGATAGTTGGCTTGAGTTAGGTGGTTCTGGTATTTTCCGTCCGGAGGTTACAGCACCTTTTGGTATAGATTGTCCAGTGCTGGCGTGGGGTCTGGGATTAGAAAGATTAGCTATGCTACGCCTTGGTATCAAAGATATCCGAATGCTCTACCAGAGTGATCTCCAGTGGCTTAAAGAGACAGTCTAGTCGTAAACAATCTTAACTTTTCTTAAACGCACGACGTCAGTCCCCTCTTTATCGAATGTCACATAAGACTCTCCAGGAACCAGCCCTAAGTCCTCTTCCACCCATTTGGGGAGGTAAACTCTTCTGTTGATGTCGTACTTCTTTACATCCGTAATCATATTGCCCATATAGTCATACACTCTAAAAGGATTATGGGCAATTAGGGTAAACAGTAGTGTTAATTTTATCCCTCCACCGCCATAAGTGTTCGATGTCATCAGAACGTATTACGGTAACTGGGGCTGCAGGTCAGATATGTTACAGCTTACTACCTAGAATTGCAGCTGGTGAAATGTTTGGACCAGAGATTAAAGTTTCACTACAATTGCTTGAGATTCCTCCTGCCCTGGACGCCTTGAAGGGTGTCGCAATGGAATTACAGGACTGTTCTTTTCCGCTCTTGGATGATGTGATCACAACCTCAGATCCAGATGAGGCATTCAGTGGTTCAAACCTCTGTCTTTTGATTGGAAGCAAACCTAGGGGACCAGGCATGGAACGTTCAGATTTGCTAAAGGATAACGGAAAAATATTTGTTGGTCAAGGAAAGTCAATAGCTACCAATGCCGCAGACAATTGCCACATTGTGGTTGTTGGTAATCCTTGTAATACAAATTGCATGATTGCCGCCTCTCAATCCGACAGATTTGGTCCAGAACGTTTCACAGCCATGACTCGTCTGGATCAAAATCGAGCTGTCGCAATGCTTGCAGAAAAGGCAGGCACTGATGTAACTCAGATATCTAATATGGCAATTTTTGGCAACCATAGCCCAACAATGTTTCCGGATTTCACGA
Organism: uncultured archaeon; assembly: GCA_964645695.1. GTDB lineage: Archaea > Thermoplasmatota > Poseidoniia > MGIII > CG-Epi1 > CG-Epi1. The sequence continues at coordinate 7,206 of CAZXZT010000014.1, read as the reverse complement.
ACGCTCTGATTTCAGGTAAACCAGCGACAGATATAATCTCGGATTCTGATTGGTTAAAAAATGAATTTATTTCAGCAGTAGGAAAGAGAGGAGCGGCAATTATCAAGGCTCGTGGTCTCTCAAGTGCGGCATCAGCTGCAAACGCATTGATTAATCATGTTCGTAGCCTAGATACAGTCAGTGATGAAGTTCATTCAGTTGTAGTCCATAGCAAGGGAGAGTACGGATTCGAAGATGGAGTGTGGGCCGGCATGCCAGTCCGTACCGTTTCTCGTGGAAACTATGAAATTGTCGAAGATTTCGAACATGACGAATTTGCCAAGATAGCAATAGCCCAAACAAATGCAGAACTTGTTTCAGAAAAGGAACTAGTATCTGATTTTCTCTAAACGGGGCCTGCTTTGGAGTATTCACCAAAGCTTTCGTACTTAACAAAATTGTCTTTGAATAGTTTAGTCAGCTCTTTTGCTTTACGGTCATAAGCTCCTTTGTCCTTCCAAGTGTTCCTTGGTCTGAGTATTTCGCTGTCTACTCCCAGTACTGAATCGGGAACAAGGACTCTGAAGACAGGGTCCGGAGTAAAGTTCATACCATCCAATTCATTGTTCAATATGGCAGATAGCATTCTTCTGGTGACTGGCAGGTCTATTCTCTTTCCAGTTCCGTAAGCACCTCCGCTCCATCCTGTGTTGACTAACCACGATTGCGCACCATGGTCATTCAGTTTTGCTCCCAGAAGTCTGGCGTAGGTGGTTGGGTATTGAGGCATGAATGGCGCTCCAAAACAGGTTGAGAAAGTAGCAACAGGTTCTGTGATTCCTCTTTCTGTACCAGCGACCTTTGCAGTGTACCCACACAAAAAATGGTACATGGCCATCTCTGCCGTCAATTTAGAGATTGGAGGAAGGACACCAAATGCATCACAGGTCAGGAATATCACATTATGTGGATGCTTTCCTTGTCCAGCAGGTTCGATGTTCTGAATGTGGTTGAGCGGGTATGAAACTCTGGTATTTTCGGTGATTGAACCGTCACTGTAGTCTACCGTACCGTTTTCGTCAGTTACCACATTTTCAAGCAAAGCACCAGGTCTTATGGCATTGTAAATGTCCGGTTCCTTCTTGGGATCTAGATTGATGGTCTTGGCGTAACATCCACCCTCAAAGTTGAAGATACCTTCGTCGGACCAGCCGTGTTCATCATCCCCAATCAATCTCCTATCAGGATCTGTAGATAGGGTTGTCTTTCCTGTACCGCTAAGTCCAAAGAACAGGGCAGAATCTCCTTCTTTACCTATGTTCGCTGAACAATGCATAGGAAGTACTCCTTTCATAGGCAGATAAAAATTCATGGCTGAAAACACTGATTTTTTGATTTCACCTCCATATTCAGTTCCCCCAATGATGGCTATTTTCTTGTCAAGATTCAGGACAATGAAGACTTCAGAATTCAGTCCCAGTTTCTTCCAATTTCCGGCTTTTGCAGAACAGGCATTCAACACAGTAAACTCAGGAACAAAATCTTTCAGTTCTTTGGGATCAGCTTCTATGAACATGTTATGTGAAAAATGGCCTTGCCAAGCCTTCAGCGTCACAACTCTCAATGGAAGCTGATATCTCTTGTCAGCTCCTGCAAAACCATCAAAAACGAAAAGTTCCTTTCCATTCATCTCGTTTCTTACAAGTTTCTCAAGTTCATCAAACGCATTACTACTGAGTGGCAGGTTGACTTCACCCCAATCTATCAGGTGTTCCGTTGATTTGCTTTTGACGATGAACCGATCCTTTGGAGATCTTCCTGTATAGATTCCAGTGTTAATGATTACAGTCTTGTTATCAGATAGTTTTCCCTCGCCACTTTCAATTTCATATGCCCTCCATTCGTCTTGCGTGAGATTACGATGCAAAGCGGATGGAATTATGCCCATCTTTTCCATCTGACCGAACATACGCGGTCGCACGCGAAACCGTATTTATAATTGAGGGATGGCATTTAGTACTCCAGCGTTTAGTTAAGCCTCGAACCCCGAGACATACTTTCTTACTAGGGCCGGTGGTCTAGGGGTTATGACGTCGCCCTTACAAGGCGAAGATCGGCGGTTCGATTCCGCCCCGGCCCACCATTCACGCCGCAAGCAGAAGATGTTAGGTCAAAATTTTCTGATTGATCAAAAGATTGCAGACAGGATTGTCGCAGAGGCATCGATAGAGGATGGAGAAAAAATCTTGGAAATAGGACCTGGACGTGGTGTCCTAACCGAAAGATTAGTATCATTGGGTAGCCTGTTAGCAGTTGAAAAAGACAAGTGGCTGGCTGTTGTTCTCAAACAGAAGTTTGCAGACCAAGCTGAGATAGTCGAGGCAGACATCCTGAAATTTGATATTCCAGAGATTGATGTGATTGTGGCCAACCTGCCTTATTCCATTTCATCTCCAATTCTGTTCAAGTTGTTCGATTTCGAATGGAATCGTGCCATCCTGATGTTTCAGGAAGAATTTGCCAATCGGCTCATCGCTAGGCCCGGTTCCAAAACTTATGGCCGCCTATCCGTCATGGCGAATCATTATGCCAATACAACAAAGCTTTTCAAAGTTTCTAAGACAGCATTTCAACCACAGCCTAAAGTTCACTCGCAAGTAGTCAGTCTAGTTCGTCATTCACCAGATTATGAACTGGCCAATTTCGGTAATTTCGAGAAAGTTGTAAAATCAATCTTTACTCATCGACGCAAAAAGATTCGGAACTGCTTGAAACTTACTTTTCCAAATCTGGAAGTGGATGATTTGAACCATATGGATCAAAGAGCCGAAGTTCTGACTCCTAGGCAAATAGCCGATCTGTCCAATCAGATTTTCGAAAGGCTTTCAGAATAGTTTCTTCAAAAGGAGCATATCCATTAAACTGGCTTTGACCTTAAGATCACCTTTCATGTAAGCCTTAATGGGAGACATCGTTTTAGATATCAGGGCTTCCAGAATCTCAGATGAGGCAGTAACACGCAGGTCTGTACTGTCATCGCCCGTCGTTGAGAAGTCATCGAGTTTGAGATTTTCCAGTCTACTGTAGTACTCGTCTCCATCCGAGACTGAGATACAGATACTTCGGTTTTTTCCCTCAATCATTTTAGTCATTCCAGGGTCATCTTTTAGTTTGGAATTGAATTCTACGACCTTTCCGTTTAGTAACTTGCCTACATCAATGCTCATTATTTTCACCAAATTCTTCAAGAGTTTTTACTGGCCTTATACGGTCTAAAGTCTTCCAACTTTTACGTGTTCCTTCGGGCCACTTCCCTTTATCAGAATAGAAGCTCTTCAAAAACTTAATTGTTTTCTCATCAGCAGGATATCCACTACCAAAATCCCCAATCTTGGCCCGTATTCTCGCTATTTCTCTTTCTCTGGTTTCCTTAGCAATTATAGAAGCAGCTGCAACCACAGGTATCTTCGCATCAGCTTTGTGCATTGATATGACGTCCGTATCATTTTGATTTTTCAGTCCTTTCTTGATTTCATCTCCAAATCTTTTTTCGTTCACATCTGCGGCATCGACATACGCCACGTTTGGGTTTAATTTGCTGATTACTCTTTCAAAAGCTTCACGATTCAATTGGTTCATCTTGTTTTGTCTTCTGTATTTGTCAACAATCTCAGGTTCGATAATCTCCACAGCATAATCGAATCTGTCTTTGATGAGCTTGGCTAATTCTTTTCTTTTTTTCTTTGACAGTAGTTTAGAGTCCTTAAATCCTAGATTCTCAATATCTTTCGCGTTGCTCACCTTGACGGCAGCAACAACCAGTGGCCCTATGACGGGCCCCTTCCCAGCTTCATCGACCCCGCAAATCATGTTTCAAGGGCTAGATGTGCCCAGTTACGGGCCATGAAATAGATTGCCACCATCTCTGGCATTTCAACAATGCTTTCAGGTTTTAACGTTGCAATTCCGTCTCCCATTGTGACAGGATGATTTACAATCGAACGGATCATTACTGGCTCTTCGCCAAACGCGACAGCGTCTTTCATTGGATCAAAAGTTTCCAATTCCCTTGAGGTAATCACTGTAACTCTAAGACCTGAACCCCCATGTAATGATCCCGGCAGGCGAATGAGGCGATGTATATCTCCCGTTACGGGTTCATCCGGATAGATTGCCGTTTCCTTGAGCGCCACTCTGACCAGATTCTTTTTAGATGACTTGGAAAGTTTGTTGAATAGTTCTTCATTATCCTTTTTTAGATCACCCTTGTTAATTCTTATTCCTAAAGATTTAGATGTTTTTTTAGTCTCTCCAGAAGATTGTTCTTTGATTTTGTCCAGCATTCTGTGAATCCGTCTGGCAATGGCACCCCGCCAGCCTCTAGATTCCTTGTCCGGTAATTTCTCCACACCCAGATTCTTTCTTTCCAGCCCTTTGCCTCTGACAGGTACTTCTATGGTATATCCTGCATCATCTAAAATCCTATTCGTGTTCAATCCTTTTCCAGTCATATAATCTGCCAATTCTCTTCTCGCTCCCGAAGGCAAGGTCAGAATTGCCGGAGTTCTCACATGAATGTGATAACCCCTTCCGCCACTGAAAGTAATGAGCAGGTCTTCTTCCTTTAATCCGAAATCACCTAACAGTACATCGGTTACCAGCCGATAGCTTTGTTCCCTGATAAATTCCATAAGCTTTGAAAAGGTTATTTTTCCCTTCTTAACATCTTCCATTTCAGGCAGATGATCTGCATCCAGATCAAATATCAAATCTGCACCCAACCACTCTTTTTCAATCATAGTATTTCTGCCAGGATCGCTATAGTATGCAACTGAATGATAGCAATGTGCCGGCGCTATTCTGGCTAAATAGTTATTAATCTCTTTTGCAGAACCGAACTTGACATGTCGGTTCATGATTCCACCACCCCAATTTAGAAATCCCCATTCTCTTGCCGTGAATCTAGGTGGCAGAGTTATCTCTGCATTTTTGTAGTAATCCTTGAATTTTCCCTTCAGAAAGTCCTTGGTTTTGATTGGTTCTATGTCTTTTAGGAGGCTCATCCAATTACCTTGTGCCAAGACCTTTTGGCCCCTAGAATCCCCTGGCTCAACCACCCATTTCTCAGTTTCTGACCGAATGTGTACTCCCAAGGTTTGCGTGGCAATTTTGTAGAGAATTTTTGTAACAATTCTTTACGTACAGCTTTTTCTCCCCCTCTTAACTCTATGTAAGTGACACTGCCTGCACTGGGTTTTTCCTCCCATATGTCTACAGTGATGCCGTCTTTTTCGATTACATATCTATGGACCAGTGCGGTCCTTTCAAGCGCAAGTACCACTGCCACTTTAGTGTACGAACGGTTAACATTCTTTCTCTTGTATTCGTAGCCCAGTTCATCCAATAGCTTTCTGAATACGGTAGCAGTAGATCTCGACTCAAAGCAGACTGGCAGTTTCACCAATGAATCTCACCGCCAATCGCAGGATATCCCAGTTCCAATTTTTGCAAGGTATCTGGCTGTATCTCGCCATACGTCATGGCGAACTCTTCGGATTTGATTTGAGCACACCTTCCAGAGATGAAAATCGGGTCATTTCCCTCAATGGTCTCTCCAGAAATGCCCAGTCTATGGGCGATGCTCTCAGCCGTTGCCCTAACTTTCGAAAAGGTGCTTTTACTGGCCAATTCAATCCACGCAAGCGACATTCGATTTGTATGTTCTTTAACAACCTGCCCAACTTCAAAAACCTTCTGAGGCAATTCACGATGGCGGTTGCTTTTCAGTATTTCCAGCAGGCTAGGCAGAATGCTGGAACGTAGTATATGGTAATTTTCTGTAACCGGATTCGATACTGTAGCTTCGTTTTTGTTCTCTCTACCAGTACTCTCATGTAGCATCTTTGTAGACGTCAAGGTCAAGGTTACAACTTCTTGAAAACCAAGGCCTAACATGGTTTCTCTGCATTTGCTTTCCAGATTTCTGGAACTGAGCGCCTCGCCAAATCTGGCCTCTTGTGGGAGATGTTCAGGCAATTCTTCGTATCCTATGCCAATTGCTACTTCTTCCAACAGATCGACCGGGTGAAGTATGTCTGCCCTGTAGGCTGGAACTTTGACGTGCCATATATCCTCTTTCAGATCTGGTTCCATAGCACATTTTCGGAAAGCTTTGAATATAGCAAAGTTCCCTGGATCAAAACCTAATAGGCCAACCAGATATTCGTTTTTGATTTTGTGAACTTTGGGTTCCATTTTTGGTACAACCACCTTCTCGGAAGGGTATCTAATTTCCATTTGTTCGATTTCTCCGCCCCGTTCCACTAAAGCGGCAGTAACAATATTCAGGCAAGCCTCAACAGCCTCCAGCTCCAGCCCAGTAACATCAATCAGTACCTCTTTGGTCTGCTCGGTAATTGTTGTCAGTGCTCCGTTGATTATTGGAGGCAATGAGGCCACTTCCCCATTAGTGTCAGTAATTATAGGATATTCATCGAATTTCTCTAACAGATGGGCATATTCTATTCCTTTCGGATGTTCATTCAGGATTTCCTCTGGTGTCATCTCGTAATCTTTCTGTAGCGGTACGAAGGCCGGTTCATGTGGCGAGCAAGTACCATAGTTGAATGGCGCTTCCAGTTTTGCGAGATCGTGTATTCCAATGGATACCTTTTTTCTTTTACGCCCCAGTGTCACATGCAATTTTTCTTGGAGTTCCATCAGACACTTTATCGCCGTATCATCCAGTTCAATGCCTCTGACAATTCCTCCAAGAACACACGGCCGAACGGGTAGTACATCTGGTGAAACGACCATGTGCGTTGTTGCTGGTTTGGTCTGGTATTCTACTAGTCCTAGTTCCTGTTCTGTAAATGCTCTAACAGCTCTTGCTACACCTTCTGTTGACAGCAGATCAGGTCTATCTGGAAAAAATTCAATGATTGCTTCTTTTTCCCCGATTTCATCGGGATCTGCTCCAATTTCAGAAATAATCTTGGAGAAATCGTCAGAACTTATTGGACTCTTAAGCATTCGATTAAGGTCTTCAAGTTCTATATTAATGACAGGCATCTTAGACCCACATATGATGCCATTATAAGCAAATATGTCGATAGACCCAATCTTGAAACTACTTGTTGCGCCTTCTCTCGCGCTTTCTACGGCGCATTTTCTTCTTGCGCCATTTCCAGCGTTGTTTTCCGGCTTTTTTCCAGACTCGAGAACTTC
>CAZXZT010000013.1:12973-16238 GCA_964645695.1 uncultured archaeon | reverse complement strand
CGCTTCCTTCAGAAGTTTGGATGTTGCCCTTGATACCTTTTTATTCCTATCGTCGAAAGAACCTGCACAACCTACAAAGAACAAATATTCTGCAGGTTTACCTATTTTCAGATCCAATCCATCGGCCCAGTCAGCTCTTGTATGTGCACCCATTCCCCAAGGATTTGAATTTCTTTCTAGATTGTTAAACAAGTTCTGTAATTCTTCTGGAAATTCGGATGCTTCCATAACTAGATGTCGCCTTGTGTCTGTAAGTTTGGGTACGTGCTCGATATGAACAGGACAGGCCTCAACGCAGGCATAACAAGTGGTGCATGCCCAAATCGCATCTGGGGTGAACCTATCCACGATAGTTTCCCCTGGTTCTTTCCCGGCCAGAAGAAGAGAGCTATGTTCTTTTCCATAGTCCTTAACGTCCATCACTATCTGCATAGGATTCAAGGTCTTGCCACTTTTGTAGGCAGGACAGACATCCTGACATCTTGCACAGGCAGTGCAGGCCCATCCATCAGAGAGCTGTCTCCAAGTGAAGTCTGCGAATTTATTCACACCCAGCGTCAAATTGTCGAAGTCAAGGTCGTCGGTCTTCACCGCCACATCATTTTCGTCAGTCTGCATAGGATTCATAGTCGCCATGGAGCTATGATCCTGAAACATCACATTTGGAACGGTTCCAATCAGATGCGAATGCTTTGTCTGAGGAATTTCAATCAGGAATCCACCTATCAGGACCATGTGTATCCAGTAACTGATGTCAACAATATTGGCTATTGTTTCGTGATTCATGGATTCCATTTGCTTTGCAAACAGTACTCCTATCGGTTCCCATGAATTGTAATCCGAATCTTCTCCTATCATATTTCCCGCTTCTACAATGAAAGCAGTTAGTATGATTCCTAGGATTGCTAGCAGTATCAAGGGCCCTTCTATGCTTGAACCCTTCAATTTCTCGGGTCGGACCACAAGTCTGCGATACAGCGCAATTATGATTCCTATCGCAGCCATGGCGTACCCCACGTCCACTACAAGGTTCCAGATTCCGTCCAACCAGATGCGACTGAGAAGTTCCTGAAAGAGCCCTCCGGTCCCCAGATCAACAATGTCGCTTACCAGCATCAAGAAACCCCAGAAGATCATTGCATGCGCATATCCTGCCATTTTGTCCTGTACGACCTTGCGCTGGCCCAGCCAGTCTACCAGGAATTCGGTCAGTCTCTGTTTCCAGGAATTGAATCTGTCATCATCCTTGCCGAGGCGAATCAGCCTGACTACAGTTCCAACTTGGTAAAAATGCGAACCGAGAGCTATTGCAGACCAGACCATCAGTATCAGATACCATTCTACACCATAGTAATCGTGAAATGGGTCCATTATGCTGTCACTACCCTTTTCATTCTGTACATGCTATTTTAAATATCTCCCAGATCGATTCGTACGACGAAGGACTCTCCATCTTCCGCCTTCAGTTCATCTCTCAGATAGAGTGGCGAGATTACTTCAATAACTCTTCTGTAATGGGTTCTTTTGGGCGATATTACAGCACATTTCTTGACCTTTTTGCTTCCATTTATCAAGACGCATTTGAACAGCCATGCCTTCCCGAAAGTCCTGCCTTCCTGTTCGAATCCTTCTATCAGAATACCTTTGGCGGCCTTCATAGCTTCTATTTTCGGGACTTCATTTTCTTCGAGCCTGAGATTGAAAGTTCCCTCGAAAGGACGCCAGCCCAGCCTCTTTTCAAATTGCTTCATATATCCTCTTTTGGAGATGTAGTACCCGCCTTCGCCGAGCCCTGTATCCAGTGCTCCCTCCATTTCTATTTCCCTTTGAGACCCGAAGATGAGCCCATATTCGGAAGATTCCCTCCTCAGGATGGAAATTCCCTTGTTCATGATTGTTACTACCTGTCCGCCATGCGCCAGTTTCCTTTCCAGATATCCTTTTTCAACCAGTTCGATCAGATATCTTGATGCGGATTGCTGACTCACATCCAGTTGCTTTGACAAACTGATGGATGATATGTGCACCGGGTGTCTTGTCCCTCCCTGAAGCGCCAAAAACTTAAGCGTGGAAAGCAGGACAGGTTTCAGCCTTCGTCCTCCTTCTCTTCGTCCCCCTTAACTATATCCTGGATCTGATCTTTCTGTTCTTCAGTCATGTTTTCCATGGCCTTTCGCGACTGGTCGACCAAATCACTCATTATGATGCTGTAAATCAGTGGTACGACGGTGTTGCTCTCAATTTTTGCTTCATAGTCCACTTTGGCAGCATCTCTCTGTGTCCTAAGCTGTTCCGCCGTCATTTCACCCTGGCCCAGTCCTTGGCACGCCTTGTCAGTTACGAAGTATTTCTCACCGTTGTAACCTAGAGGATAGGCTTGACAATTGAGTGGCATGTCATGATGAATTTGGCAGTTCTTGTTATTTGAATCATACATCGGGCATCCACTTTCATCCTCTTTTGTTTCCAGTACTAGTTGTGGAAATCCAAGTGACATCTCCATTCCTATATTTGGTGCGATGCTACCCAAAGTTCCATTTTTTCTCCACCGTGTAAGGTCTTCAAAGTAGACTGGGACACCGTTGACTTTGAAGCAGTATTGTCCACATCTTACGCAGTTGTATACAAATTTTGGGGCTTCCTTCTTTTTTTCCTCAGTCATGGGGCTTACCAGTTTTTGAGTAGCCGATTGAGTCTAGTTAATAACTATGTTCCACGGCATCTGTGGCGTAGTACAATTGAATAGAGAACAAGGATTATATCCACTCTACGCGTAGGACATCAATCTTTTTAATTACCCCCGGCAGTAGCAGGGAGGTGTGAATGCTTATGAGATCAAGCAAGATATTAACGCTAGCAGTGGCTTTCGCTATATTGGCTTCAGTTGTGATGCCGATATTTGGTGTAGGCCCAGTCGCTAATGTAGCGGCATCAACGGAAGTCAAGATAGGACTTTTGAACCCATCGACAGGCCCGATTGCAGTCTATTCCGATGCTTTTACGGATGCGGCACAGATAGCTATCGATGATCTGAATACGGAAAACACAGACTACACTTTTTCGTTAGTCGAAGCCGATTCAGGTTGTGACGGAACTAAAGCAGCAACCGCAGCCCAGACTCTGGTTGATGCTGGAGTAGTGGGTATTGCAGGAGCGGCATGTTCAGGTGCAACTCTTGGGGCTATGGCTGTTGCTTCGGGAGCTGCCACGCCTATGGTTTCCTACGCTTCGACTTCACCAGCCGTATCTGCGGCAAGTGATGATG
>CAZXZT010000013.1:0-12963 GCA_964645695.1 uncultured archaeon | reverse complement strand
GTGTGGTTCCAAGTGATGCCCAGCAGGGTATGGCAATGGCCACTATGGCAGCAGCCCATGGATGGCAGAACCCTGGAATAATGTATATGACCAATGACTACGGAGCCGGTTTGGCTGCTGTTGTCAAGGGAGCATATTCTGCCGGTGGAGTAGAAATGTGTGTGGACATAGCATACGCTGATACTACAACCGACTTTTCAACACAAGTTGCGGAACTGGCCGAGGGCGGATGTGACAGTCTAATCATGGTCACATATGCCACAGATGGTGCGGCAATTCTGGAAGAGATGGCGACTCAGGGAGTACAAGGCCCGACCTCGCCTGTCTGTTCTGAGAACTGTCCGTTCCCAGTTATGGGAGCAGATGGTATTGCTGACATGGCTTTCCTTGGGGAATTCTCAGATGCAAGCGCGGCAGCTACGGTGATTGCAACTAAGCCTTCACCAGGTTCGGATAGTCCCGAAAAGGCAGCATTTGATGCATCTTGGGCCGCCGGGACACACAGCGATAATGCAACGTCCAGTGCAATCTACATCCATGAGACCTATGATGCCGTAAAGATAATTGGCGAGGCAGCTGTACTGGATACTGACGGTGATCTGCGAGATGACCTCGCAGCAGTTGGTAACGGATATGCAGGAACCAGTGGAGTGCACACATTCGATGCTGTTGGAGATGTTGGCGGTTCAGGTTATTCCATCTGTCAATTTAATCCAGTTCTAGTCGCTGGCGAAGCCGCTTTGGACTTGGCATGTAATGGATTCTGGCACATTGAGCAGGGTCTTTCATTCCCTGGGGCGGCACCTATCAAGATAGGTCTGCTGAGCCCTGCAACGGGTCCAATTGCAGTCTATGCACCCGGATTCACTATTGCATCTCAAATTGCGATTGGCTACATGAATACAATTCAGCCACTGAATTTCCAGTTTTCTGTTATTGAAGCAGATTCAGGTTGTGACGGAACGAAAGCCGCAACCGCAGCCCAGACTCTCATTGATGCTGGAGTTGTTGGTATTGCAGGAGCAGCATGCTCAGGAGCAACCCTTGGAGCTATTGAGGTCGCTAAGACGGCAGGAGTACCTATGGTATCCTACGCTTCTACCTCTCCAGCTATCACTAGTCACGATGACGGTGGTTACCTATTCAGAGTCGTACCAAGTGATGCCCAGCAGGGAGCTGCGCTTGCAGATGCTTACAAGGCATCTGGATACACGAATCCTGCGGTCATTGCAATGACCAATGATTACGGTGCAGGTTTCCACGCAGCTTTCTTGGACAACTGGGATGGCGATGTCTGTGTAGAGTCAACTTATGATGACGACACCACGGATTTCACAGCACAGGTTGCAGCCGTTGCAGAAAATGGCTGTGATTCAGTGGTAATGGTAACCTATGCTTCGGATGGAGCAGCCATAGTCGAAGAGATTGCAACACAGGGACTTGCGGTTGCAATCTTTGGTGGCGATGGAATTGCAGATGTTAGCTTTGGTGATGCTTTCACAGATATCAATGCAATAAGCGGAATTACCGCAACCAAGCCTGCGTCTGGTGAAACTTCGGAATTGTCCACGCTCTTCGGCGTGTTCTATGAGGCGGCAGCTACGGCAGCAAGCTTTGAGGGCGGAATCTACACTGCAGAAACCTTTGATGCTATTGCAATCATCGGACTTGCTCAGGCAACTGCTCTCAGGACACCGTCCGCAGATGATGGCGTAAAGGAAATGCTTGGTTTGGCCATAGCATCCCCCGATTCGCCACAGGAAGGAGCTAGTGGATCCCACTCATTCGATGAAAACGGAGACGTTGCGGGTTCCGGATTTGACATATGCACTTTCAGTGTTGGCGATGATGGAAAAGCAGCATTGGACTGCCACAGTTCATGGGGTCTTTTTGATGGTCTCGATGATAATGGCATACCCAAGAAAGAAGCAGAACCCGAACCAGAACCAGAACCTGAAGAAGCAGAAGAAGACGAAGTTCCTGGATTTGGCCTGCTGTCTGCACTCGCTGCAGTCGGCGTAGCACTGGTTCTTCGCAGAAGGCTCTGAAGCAGATCTGTTATAGAAAACCACATAAGCACAAAAAACGGGGCGGCCGTTCCAGTAGTGGCCGTCCTTGTGCAGGGACATATGTTATAGATGCCCCTGCCTCGGCATCAATGCTTCAGGTGTAGCTTTGGCTAGAGACGAACAGGATGATGATGCAGTTGCAGACGAATCATCTGCAGATATTGGCGTAGAACAAGTTTCGCGTTTTCTTAGAGACGGTTGGGATTCCATCCCAGCGCACTTGAAATTCGCTTTCCTTGTACTCTTTGACGCCTCTCTGGGTCTCCGTTACGAATCGGGAATATTGTCGTTGTTAATCTATGGAGACCCGCTCTGGATTCTTCAATTCTTTGAGTTTGTCCTGTCCAGCATGTACATTCTCCACTGGCTGTTAAACAATCTGCAAGGTCGGATCGGGACACTTGCTGTTATTTCAGCTCCTATAGCCATTCTTCTCAGTTTTGCATTTTGTCTGGAACAGCTGTTTGTTGGGCAAGAGGGTACCGCAACAACAACATTCAACTTGACATCTACGTTCTTTAGTGGATTATACTGGGCAGCAGCATATCTGGCCATAGCCGTTGGCCTGACGCTGACATACAAGGTTCAGCGTTTTGGAAATTTTGCTCAGGCTGAGATGATGCTTTTTGGTGCCTATGTCGGTTTCACAATGATGTGGAGTCCGTTCTTTTACACACTGGTTGATGGTAAAAAGGTTCTGAATATAGACGTCCAGAGTGATGATCTTCTTACTTGGGATCTTCTGTTCTGGGCGTGCGTGACGGGCTTTGTTCTTACAGGTCTTCTGGGGGTTTTGATTGATCGTTTGGTATACAGCAGATTCCGTATGAGACATGCCATTCCTCAGACAATGATGATTGCGTCTTTAGGTATCGCCATGATTCTTCGAGGAATACTATATCTGAGGCATGGTGCAGGTCAACATCTGTTTGTTCCCGATGTTGATTGGCGTTTATCTACATCCAGACATGAATTTTCCAGCCAGACTGCCCGTTTCCGGTTTGGTGAGCGAACCGCTGAGAAAAGCTATAACAACATGGATAGAACAGCCTGCATAGAGGAAGGCAAACTAGACAATTTCTCATCCAATTGGAATGCCGATTCTGAAATCTGTAATGTTACTGAGTATTTGCCATTTTATGAGCTTCAGGAGTCAACATATTACTTACAATATACCAAAGCGGCACTGATTATTGGAGTTTTTGCATCTGTAATCTTGTTACTCACGATGCTCAACATGACTCGGTTGGGCCGTCAGATGCGAGCAGTAGCCGATAATCCGGATCTTGCAGCTTCATCAGGAATTAACGTAGAACGCGTACACATGACCAGTTCATTCCTGTCAGCCGGCATTTCCGGTTTTGGTGGTGTGTTATTCGGGATGTATGTCCGTGTAAATCCTGAGGTAGGCCTTAGCATCCTTCTGCCAGCCTTTTCGGTTATAGTTCTTGGAACACTCGGTTCTGTCAGAGGTGCTTTGATTGCCTCAGTGATTGTTGGTCTTGTACGTTCAACCTCGGAGCCGGTCTTAATAGGAGCAGGCAGTGTACTCGATCGACCGTCATACGCGGCTTTTGGGGAGGCAATGCCCTACATGTTCTTGATTGCTGTCTTGATGGTTATGCCAAAGGGAATAGGCCATGCATTAGAAAACTGGAGGATTGAACGAACCCGCCAACGTCAGGATTCATCTTCATCTGGTTCATCACTGTCCTACAATAGGTTCTTTTTTCTACCGGAGATACCTTTTGTAAAAGACCAGTTGAGAAAGTTCGACGCGTCAAAGAAAGGTACAGTCTTTGTTGCTGGCATATTTCAGATTGTGATTGTCAGTGTTCTGGACATCTTAACTTCTGGTAAAGGCACTGTTTACTACACGATTGACTTTGTTTATCTTTTATTGGAGATCGTCGGCCTGATAATGATTTATTCGTCCGTAGCCGCTTATATTCCCGAATTCAAAGAATTTTTAGCCCTATCACAGGTTCAGGTTCGCGATTTCTCCACTAAACAGAAAAGCCAGCTTTTTGCTTCGGGTTTTGTAATATTCTTTTTCTTTTACCTAATAGATTATCTGGTTGCTGGCAGTGGCCTTATTTTTCTTTCCTTAGACGCATTATTTTTGATTCTACAGATTTCAGGCCTACTTTTGATTGCGTTTTCTTCATTTTTTCTTAGAGAGGATTCAAAAGTCTTTGTTAACAAATTCTCCGAGAAGCTGATTTCTTTTTCCGAAACACAAAAATGGACTTCTATACTTGGGTGTATATCCCTTACAATATTTGTCTATTTCCTTGATACTGTAACAACAGATAACGTATTTACCGGAATAATATCTGAAATTTTGGATTTGTTTTTTCTGGCATTACTGATTGTTGGTATTGTAACAACGGTTTTCGTAGTTACCAGATTGAAAGCAGACGTAGTTCATCGTTTAAATTTAGTGTTTCTTTTGATAGCTGTCCTATTGTTGTATTTTGAGAATCTGATAGAACCTAGCCAGGTAAGAGAAACGGAGTCCAAACTATACGTGAGGTGGCTGGCCCTTTTCTTCTTTTTATTCAGTTTCAATGATTTCCGTTCCCAGGTATTCTCTATTATGCGTCGCATGACGGATAAAATTGGCCAGAACGAATCTTTCAGGAGTCTTCGGGAACCAATTTTGGCCAATGTGAAACCATTTCCTTTGTTTTTTGGCATTATCTTGTTTCAGTACGTGCCTTTTGACCAGATTAGACTGCTTGGTCTTTTCTTCATTCTGTATTCGATTAATCCGTTTACAGATTTTGTTTCGAAGAATTTTGAAAATCTGCAAAGTATCTTCTGGTCAACAATCATGCCACCTTCGAAGGCAAAATACGGGCGTTCCAGTGAACGTGGTTCCTGGGTCACTTTTGCTTTTTTCTTGCTGATTCTGATGTACATTGCCTGGTGGTTGCCAAGCGTGACCAATTTCACAAAATCGATGCAAATATCAAGGATAATCGTTCTGGTTTGCGTCTTTTCAATTCTCGCCTTCTCCTTGAATTTGCACACTGGGATAACCGGAATGACAAATTTCGGAGTCATTTTCTTTGCTGGACTTGGAGCTATAACAATGGCTATATTGACAGTTCCTGAGGATAGGCCAGGTGGACATGGGTGGTCACCTCTCTTTGGGATATTCAACGGTGACCTTACTTCAGGGATTCTTGTAGCTGTTATTGTTTCTGGTCTTGCAGGTTGGCTTCTTGCTTATCCGACAGCTCGCCTCCGTATGGATTATTTTGCGATAGTGACCATCTCTCTGGGCGAGATAGTGAGAATTTCTATGCGTGCCGAACCGCTTCTTAGAGCTGGTACTGGAACAACGGCAATAGGAATCCAATTGTACAACTTGCCACTGGAACACTGGTGGGTATCAACAATGGACGATTCCGTTGGTGAATGGTTCAATTTAGGACAGGCTGCACCTTACACAGTATTGCTTGCCGCAATAGCTATGATCTCATTTTTCTCTATTTGGATTCTCGTCGAAATGATGTTGGCTTCTCCTTGGGGAAGGATATTGCGCGCTATAAGAGAGGATGAAGAGGTCACAATGCACCATGGTCACGACGTTTTCCACCATAAGGCAACCAGTCTGGCCGTAGGCGCGGCGATTTCAGGTTTCGGCGGAGCTCTCTGGGCTTGGCTAAACATGAGTGTATTGGACGATTTTATGAGCCCAGTCAATTCCACCTTTCTTATCTGGGCGGCTTTTATTGTTGGCGGACGGGCCAATAACCGCGGAATGGTCATTGGCGCTTTTATCATAGTATTAACGGAATTTGTATTCAATCTCATGGTTGTTGCAAGAGGAGACATAGACAGCCAATTCCATGAGACCGTCTCAGGAATCGATGAATTCTTCGCTTGGCTTATTCTGGATGTGGTTGGGAAAGTGAATAGTAATTTATCTATAATTGAATCATTTGGAGGCCTTGGTCCTGCCGATTTGACGATTAGTCTTGTTTATCTCAAACTGGTTCTGATTGGATTAGTGATAGTAAGCAGTTTAATGCTTTCTGAGAGAGGATTGTTGCCAGAGGTTCCAAAGAGACCTGAATCTCCTGGTCTGCAATCAGAAAAGTCCGTATTTCAGGGAGTGGAGTTAAAATGACTTCGACGGTACTCAAAGTTGCCGATTTGACCAAGGACTTTGGAGGTCTGCGAGCAGTTGACAGTATATCTTTTGAGGTTCGTAAAGGGGAGTTTGTCGGTTTGATAGGTCCCAATGGTTGCGGTAAAACGACCACTTTCAATTGCATTTCAGGTCTTCTTAGTCCCAGTAGAGGTGATGTTGAGGTATTCGAGCAGAATGTCACGTCTCTCAGGCCTGAACAGATACAGAAGTTGGGTCTGACCCGTACGTTCCAGCATACTCGTCTATGGAGAGAAATGACGGCTATCGAGAACCTACTGATACCGCCCAGAAATCAGTTCGGAGACAATCCCTTCTCCGGTATCATCTCACATTTCTTTAGAGATGAAGAGAATGCGCGAATCGCCAAGGCCTATGACACACTTTCCGAGCTGGAGATCACCCATATGGCACATAACCTCACGAGTGAGTTATCTGGAGGTCAGAGTAAGCTTGTAGATATTGGAAGGGCACTTATGGGAGAGCCAGAGCTTTTACTACTTGACGAACCAGTTGCCGGCGTGGCCGGACCGCTAGCTGAGAAGATATTTGGTAATTTGCGAAAGGTTGTTTCCGAGAAAGGAATCTCGGTGTTTGTGATAGAACACAATATGGATTTCATTCTGCGAAGAGGCGTTGATCGCATAATTGTAATGGATCAGGGCAAGGTGCTGATGGAAGGGACGCCTGCTGAGGTCAAAGACAGCAAAGATGTGATTGAGGCCTATTTAGGAGGTGCCGGATGACTCGAGTTCTAGATGTCTCTGGCCTTGAAGGAGGATATGGCCAGGTTCAGATTATGAATAATGTGGACCTCTATGTTGACGAGGGAGAGTTTGTCACGGTAATCGGCCCCAACGGATGTGGCAAATCCACATTCATCAAGATTATTTTTGGTATTGCTACGTATTACAGGGGTAGCGTAAAACACAAAGGACACGAGGTAGCTGGCTGGCGTACAGACGCTTTAGTAAATCGTGGAATATCCTACGTTCCTCAAGTTGACAACGTTTTTCCCAGTTTGTCTGTCAGGGAGAATTTGGAAATGGGCGGAATCAATCTTCCCACTCCGATTCTTGAGGAGCGTGTTGATAGGGCTCTGGAAATGTTCGAAGATCTGAAGCCCCGGATGAATGATGTGGCAGCCTCCCTATCAGGAGGTCAAAGACAGATGCTAGCTATCAGCAGAGCCCTGATTAATGACCCTGAATTTCTTCTTCTTGATGAGCCTACAGCTGCTCTCAGCCCCCTTTACCAGAAACAGATAATTGAACGAATTGATGCCTTGAGATCAAGAGGAATAACAGTTCTGATCGTTGAGCAGAATGCCAGACTTTCTTTATCCCGTTCCGACAGAGGATACATTTTTTCCAATGGAAAAGTAGTTCATACCGCACCGGCAAGCGAGATATTGGTCGATCCTCAGATTAACGAGTACTTCCTAGGCACTAAGAAAGACGAATAGTTGCAATTATGGAACAACCTAGTGGCAGA
Organism: uncultured archaeon; assembly: GCA_964645695.1. Lineage (GTDB taxonomy): Archaea > Thermoplasmatota > Poseidoniia > MGIII > CG-Epi1 > CG-Epi1. The sequence goes on along the minus strand of CAZXZT010000013.1, from coordinate 5,238 downwards.
AAATTGGCAATTACAAATCTGATGATGCTGTCAGTTGCTATGTTCTGGGGAGTTGCCTGGCCAGTAGGCCGTATTCTGGCAGTTGATTTGATCGATTATCCTTTTTCAGTCATGTTTCTGAGGTACAGTTTCGCCCTTCCCGTTCTTTTCTTGTGGTTATGGTATAGTGAAGGAAACACAAAACCAAATCAAGATGATTGGAAACCGTTGTTTCTGATGGCTTTCATGTCGGTCTTTCTTTATCAGATAGGATACATGTTTGGCATGCAACGAACAGCTGCCTCAGATGCTTCGCTGGTTATTGGTTTCAATCCCGTATTTGTCGCGATACTTTCAGTTTGGTTTTTTTCACACCGTATGACTAATGAAGGAATAATGGGCGTATGTCTGAGTTTTACAGGAATTCTCTTAATATTTCTGGCTTCACCTAATGTTCAAATTGACTTTAACGAGAGAATTATGGGAAATAGTTTGATAATGTTTGGAGCCTTCACTTATGCTATTTATGTTATTTCGATGAGAAATTATGTTCTTGAGAAAGGTAAAGGACAACTTAGTTCACTTGCTCTGATTGCCTGGGTGTCCCTGATTGGTTGGTTTATGTTCATTCCTTTTGTTATCTATGAAGCTCCTTGGGATCGTATTTGGGTTAATAATGAGTGGATCTTGATAGCCTATCTTGGTGTACTTTCTACAGCAGTTTCCTATGTTTTCTTTGCAATTGGTGTTGATGTGATAGGTGCGACTCGAGCATCCAGTTTCGTCAATGTAGTCCCAGTTTTTGGGATTTTATCCAGTTGGTTCTTGTTGGATGAAGAATTGGGTTGGATTCAACTAGTTAGTTTTGGTTTGATTTATTTTGGAGTCCGAATGGTCAACACCCAGCCTCCGGAAAGTATCGTAAGGCCTAAATAACGATTCATCTCCAAGGCACTATGCTTGAATTTTTTGAGGATTGGCATCCTGTACAACAGGCACTTACTGCAGGATTTTTTACTTGGGGCATGACTGCCGGCGGAGCCGGTTTGGTTTTCTTTTTCAAAGAGGTTGATAGACGAGTTCTTGATGGAATGCTGGGGTTCGCCGCTGGAGTGATGATCGCAGCCAGTTTCTGGTCTCTTTTAGCGCCTGCAATTGAGCATTCGGAACAGAGCCATCCTTTTCTTGGTGGCATTATTCCGGTTCTGATTGGTTTTCTTTTAGGAGGAGGTTGTATGAGGGTAGTAGATCTATATCTACCTCATCTCCACCCCGGGGCGCCTCCTGAAGAGACCGAAGGAGTCAAGACTACATGGCACAGGAGCATGCTCCTTATTTCAGCTATAACCATTCATAACATACCTGAAGGTCTGGCGGTTGGCGTTGCGTTTGGCGCAGCCGCTTCAGGAGACAGTATTGGTGCGGCAATTGCTCTGGCCATAGGCATAGGTCTGCAAAATTTCCCTGAGGGAGCTGCCGTATCCCTTCCGCTCAGGAGAGAGGGCCTCTCTCGGAAAGAAAGTTTCTGGTGGGGCCAATTGTCAGCTTTGGTAGAGCCCATTGCGGCTGTATTGGGTGCTGCTGTGGTGATCTATATGGACCCGCTTCTGCCGTATGCTCTTGCGTTTGCAGCCGGAGCAATGATTTTCGTGGTTGTAGAAGAATTGGTGCCTGAGGCCCACAGGGGAGGCAATGGAGATATTGCAACAATGGGAGTGATGCTGGGTTTTTCAGTTATGATGGTTCTTGATGTTGGTATGGGATAGTCCCGATCTCAGTATCCCTCACCATGCTTCTCAAAATATTCCTGGTGATATTCCTCGGCACGCCAGAAATCGCTGGCTTTGGTGATTTCAGTGATAATCTTTCTACTTCCGATAGAAGTTTGTCTATTCTTTAATGATTTTGTGGCCTTGTCTCTTTGATCATCATCAAAGTAGAATATGGCTGAACGGTACTGTGTTCCTATATCTGGTCCCTGTCGGTTAAGTGTTGTTGGATCATGTTTCTCCCAGAAGACATCAAGAAGTTTCTCGTAGGAAACAATATCTGGATCATAATCAACGAGAACCACTTCTGCGTGATCAGTAGTGTTGGTGCACACTTGCTCGTACGTTGGATTATCTAATTTTCCGCCACTGTATCCAGAAACGGCTCCATTCACACCATCAATCTTGGCAAATTTGTACTCAACTCCCCAGAAGCATCCTGCCCCGAACATCGCTTTGGCCATTATTTAGAATCAATCCAGTTTCTGAAAAGATCCATTCCCTCCAGTAAATCTTCCTGCCCGATTCCGGAGAATGCCATTCGAATGTAGAAATCGGTTTCGTTTTCCAGAGGTCTGCCAAAGTGGTGCCTTCCACAGAAACTTACTCCTGTTTCCCTGAGTGTGGCCTTTCTGAATTCCTCGACATCGTTGAATTCCATTCTCTTCAAGAGGCTCGTTATATTTGGAAAGACATAGAATCCGGCTTCAGGCATATGTGCCTCTATTCCATCAATCCCGTTCAATATTCTGACCAGCATGTCACGTCTCCCTCGTAGTTCATCCAGGATGGCCTGTGTTTCTTTTTGGGGGGCGTTAAGACCAGCTACGCCTGCGTGCTGAACGAAATGGGTGGTACAGGATTCCATATTGACATTAAGTCTGGTAATCTGCTCTATTATCTCTTCAGGTCCAATAGCGCCACCTAACCTCCACCCAGTCATTGCAAATCTCTTGGAGAAAGTGTACATGGTCAATGTCCGTTCATACATTCCTTGCAAACTTGCTATGGATTTTGGAGTTCCATTGTACAGTGTGTCGAAGTAGGCATCATCAGATATCAGGAACATGTCGTTGCCGATAACCAGATTAGCCAGACGTTGCATCTCCTCATCAGGTGACGATGCCCCTGTCGGATTGTTGTAATTGTTGTAGAAGATATGTCTTGCACCTTTCTTAATTCCCTCCTCTATGGCGCTGAAATCAAGTCTTAATCCGTCTGGAGTGTTAACATATCCATAAGGATGGGCTATTCCACCGTAAAATTCTATTTGGGATTCGTAGATAGGATATCCCGGATTCGGATACAGCACGACATCTCCCTTCTCCATCATAGATGCAATGTACTTTCCGATGCTCGGTTTTCCACCAGGCTGTATGGAAACATTCTCTATTCCGTAATTCAATCCCCTTGCATTACCGACGTCTTTCGCTAATGCCTTTCTCAGCTCAGGTATCCCTGGTGAGGGGCAATAACCGGTTTTCCCCGCTTTGATAGCTTTGTTAGCTGCGGAGACTATGGTGGGCGGGGTCGGGAGATTTATGTCCCCCAGATGAAACGGGAAGATTTTTTTGCCCGTTGCACCCAGACTTGTCGCCTCGGCTGAGACTGCAAAGGCAGTTTCACTTCCCAATAAATCCATTCTTCTGGCTACATTCATTGTTTTTTTGCATGAGGATGCCAGATATTATTGTTTTTTGCGTAATCTTTATACTTGAGCATTAATCCGCAGGTCAATGTCTAACCAATGGAGAACCCAGTTCAATGCATGGCTTCAGGAGCACATGCTGGCAGTTAGCACGGTCGGTACGATCCTAAGTTCATTCATGGTATTTATAGGAGCAATGGGCAGATGGTACGAGGATTCATCTTTATCGCCAGTAACTATTCTGGATTTTATGGGAGATTACGATATCTGGGTATTGATATTCGGTCTGATAATCTTGGCCTTTTCTGCTTACCATCTCTGGTTGACCCGCCATTATATGGTTCGTTTCGAGGAGATTGTAACAACCAATTCCAAGAAAGACTTTCAGAGGAACTGGACGGAAGTTGAACAGATTGCCAGATATCATTTGCCCAAAGAATACCAGAAGAGGGTTGCCGAGCTTCGCGAGAAATTCGGACTAAAGTGATTAAGAAATTTTATATAGTGTCTTTTTTCTTTGAAAGCAGTGGTTAACAACCTCAGGTTCATAACCGATGAAATCCAGTAATAGTAAAGACGAGAAAAAGCCAGAGACCGAAGAGGAGGAAGAGGTCACCGTTCAGACTCCTGAGGAGGAAATCCGGAAGTTGAAATCCGAGGTCGAGGACTATAGTGAAAAATTCATGCGAGTAGTCGCTGACTTTGATAATTTCAGGAAACGGATTGATCGAGACAGGGACCAGCAGAGTCTCAGAATGAGAGGTGAGGTGGTATCAAGCTTTCTTGAAATTATCGACACCGTCGAAAAGGCTGTTGAAGCCGACTATCCGGATTTGGAAAGTTCATTGGAAGGAATCACTGGAATACAGAAATTAATGTCATCTTTCATGGAATCGTTTGACATAAAACGTTTTGACCCTCAGGGAGAACAGTTTGATTTCAGAGTGCATGAAGCATTGACGACTGTTGAGAAGGAAGGCATTGAAACCAATACCATCGTTGAGGTTGTTCAGTCAGGTTATACATTAGAAGGCGAATTGCTACGTCCAGCTAAGGTCGTAGTTTCAAAGAGTCTTGAAGAAAAAAATGAAAAAGTGGAAGTAGAAGGTGAGTGAAATGGCAAAAGAAATGATAATAGGAATAGATTTGGGTACAACCAATTCTGAGGCAGCATATCTTGAGGGAGGTAGACCTGTGATTATACCTTCCGCAGAAGGTTCGACATTTGGTGGTAAGATGTTTCCATCCGTTGTTGCATTTACTAAGGATGGCGAGAGAATTGTTGGAGATCCAGCCAAAAGACAGGCGGTATTGAATCCAGATAATACAATAATGAATATCAAGAGGCAAATGGGAACCAAGCACAAGGTTACCATAAAGAAGAAAAAATATTCTCCGGAAGAAATATCTGCAATGATATTACAGAAGATACGAGCAGATGCAGAAGCGCATCTGGGTGTCGATATTGAAAAAGCGGTTATTACGGTTCCAGCTTATTTCAATGATAATCAGAGGCAAGCAACTATCGATGCGGGTAAATCATAAACGAACCCACTGCAGCGGCATTGGCCTATGGTCTTGACAAGGAAGGAGAGTACACGGTCGCAGTCTTGGACCTAGGTGGTGGGACTTTCGATGTCACAATTATGGAGATGGACAACGGAGTATTCGATGTTGTATCCACTTCAGGTGACAACAAGCTTGGTGGAACTGATATGGATGAAGCAATGATTGAATACCTGGCAGACATTTTCAAATCGGACAATGGAATAGACTTGCGTGATGACCCTGCATCTAAACAGCGTCTTCGTGATGCAGCGGAAAAAGCAAAGATTGAATTGA
>CAZXZT010000012.1:0-16584 GCA_964645695.1 uncultured archaeon | reverse complement strand
TGAGGAAGCTATGGCAACTGCTGCCGTTGCGGCACCTGCTGCATCTGCTGCACCTGTTGCAGCCACATCCTCAGAGGAAGCCCCCGCCGAGGAAGAAGCCAAGGAAGAAGAGGAAGAAGAAGTCAGCGAGGAAGACGCTGTATCTGGACTTGGTGCACTTTTCGGTTGAGGTTGAAATGGGTCTCAAAACCCACGTAAAATTCAATGAAATCCGAGCAGGAACCTCAAGCCCCTGCAGAAACCGAAGGCAAGTCGCCTTCCGATGATAGCGAGAGCTCTGCAGAGACCGCCCAAGAATACAGTGATCTAAAAGTAGATGAGCTGAAGAAGAAGCTCAAAGAGTTAGATTTACCCGTATCAGGTAGAAAGTCCGAGCTTATTGAGAGACTGATTGCCTCCTCTCAAGAGGTAAAGGAAGAAGAATCTGGAAAAGTAGAGTTTGTGAGCATCGAGGGCCTTTCCCGTTCAGAATTGAGAAAATTGCGAAAGAAATATCATCTGTTGGCCGAAGAGATACGCGTGAAACGGGATGAATTAAATTTAAAATCCCAGACACACGCCTCGGAACGTAACGAATTGAACCAGAAGGCAAAGGAGCACATGGACAATGTCCATCTTTACCGGGATCGCAGAAATGGCCTTAATGTAGAAGTGGGCCAGATCCGTGATGAACGCCGAGATCTTTCGAATAACGTCAAGGTATTGAAGGACAATTTTCTGAGACTGAAACGTACACGCTTCTCAGGTCGCAATCTTCCACCCATTTCCCGTTTGAGAAAGCAGATACAGGAACTGGAGATCAAACAGATGACTACCCCTTTGACAAGGGACAAGGAAAGGGCACTGGTTGAAGAAATCGGTTCGCTTCAGAACAAGATTAAAGAACATGACGAACTGATTGAAACGGACGCAGAAGTTCTGGAGGCTCGCGATGAATTTAGGGAGGCCGAGACTAACCGCAGGGATTTGAGTAAGAAAATGCAGAAGTCACGTCAGGAAGCACAGGCATGCCATAACCAGATGAAAGACTCTCTGAGATTGAACCGTTCGACACGTCGGAAGGCAGATTCTGCACAAAGAATGTTCGTAAAAGCAAAGGAAAAAGCTGACGAAGTCCACAACGAGTACATCGAGTATTTGCGGGCGATGCAGGAAATTGATCGAACGACCGCCTCCCATACCAAGTCCGGTTCAGTTGCAGATCAAGAGGCCAGTGCGGCCAGTGCAGAAGATTTGTTTGCAAAGTTTTTGGCTGGTGAGAAATTGTCAACAGAGCAGTTGATGATAATTCAAAAGGCCGGGATGCTCTAGTCAATATTCATTAACCACCGTCCATTGTTGCGTTGAGACAATATGGGTCGTTTACTTTGGAGTCCATCAGAAAGTAGGATCAAGTCCAGTTTGCTCTACAATTTCATTCAGGAAACCCCTCTCGAATCGGACTCGTATTTTGACTTGCACCGCTGGTCAATTGATAATATGGAGGAATTCTGGTCCCATTTCTGGGAATTTTCCAACATTATCTATTCCAAGAATTATGATTCGGTTCTAGAAAATCCGGTTATGCCTGGAGCCCGCTGGTTCTCCGGTTCTGAACTTAATTATGCTGAGAATCTCCTGTCCGGAAACAAGGATCAGGTTGCAATAATCAGTACGGGTGAAGGACGAGATGACAAGGTTCTTACATTCGGAGAATTGAGAAAGCTGGTTGCGACCGCTCAGCATGGATTAAGGGAGTTGGGTGTGACTAGAGGAACCAGAATAGCGGCTTTTGTTCCTAACTGTGTAGAAACAGTCGTCCTTCTCCTGGCAGCTACTGCCACTGGTGCTATCTGGACTTCCTGTTCTCCGGATTTTGGTTCTCAGGGAGTTGTTGACCGCTTTGGCCAGGTTGAACCCTACATCATGATAGTTGCCAACGGATATAATTACAATGGTAAGATTTTCTCACTGGAACGAAAAATCAACAAAGTGCTCGAGGCAATAGATACTATTGAAAAAGTCATAACTATAAAATTTGCAGATGTTTCATGCGAGCTTCGTCATTCTTCGGTAATTGGTTACCAGGATCTCATCTCAAACAATGCTACTGTCCCTAATTTTGTTCAATTGCCTTTTGACCATCCTTTGTACATAATGTATTCGTCAGGAACAACTGGACCACCAAAATCCATTATTCATAGTGTTGGAGGTACACTTGTCCAGCATCTTAAGGAGCACCAATTGCAGTGCGACATACAGAGAAACCGTGACACATTGTTCTGGTTTACGACATGCGGATGGATGATGTGGAACTGGCTTGTTTCCGGCCTCGCCTCAGGAGCCACTATAGTGTTGTATGATGGAAGTCCGGGACACCCGGATTTGGGTAATCTGTGGAGAATGGCTGACAGAACCGGCATAACTCATTTTGGGACAAGTCCAAAGTTCTTGGTAGCCTGTAGCAAGTCTGAATTGGTACCGAGAGATGTGGCCGACCTGTCAAATTTTAAATCTCTTCTGTCAACTGGCGCACCTTTGGTTCCTGAACAATTTGATTGGGTCTACAAAAATGTAAATCCCGATATCCAGCTGGCATCTATTTCAGGAGGGACTGATATCATAGGGTGTTTTCTGGCAGGTTCTCCCATCTTGCCAGTTCATCGAGGCGAATTGCAATGTTCTCAGTTGGGAATGGATGTTCAGTCATGGAATACTAATGGAAAACCCGTTTTTGGAGAGAGTGGTGAACTAGTTTGTACGCGACCGTTTCCCTCAATGCCGATTGGTTTCTGGAATGACACAGATAATTCAAAGTATCAAGCAGCCTATTTCGAGGATTTCCCAGGAGTTTGGACCCATGGAGACTATGTCGAGATGACATCTACTGGTGGTGCTGTGATCTATGGAAGAAGCGACACTACCCTTAATCCAGGAGGTGTGAGGATTGGAACTGCAGAGATATACAGGGCGGTAGAAAATATGGAACAGATTGTTGACGCGGTTGTTGTCGGAAGGCCAAACCATGGTGACGTGGACGTCGTGCTTTGTGTTAAATTGAGCGAGAATACTGACTTTGGCTCGCATCTCGAATCTGAAATTAGAAGTCTAATCAGGAATACAACCACTCCTCGACATGTTCCAAAATATATTTTCGAGGTGGATGATATCCCGTACACCATAAGTGGTAAAAAAGTTGAAAAGGCTGTTTTGGACACCATTACAGGTAAAACTGTAGAGAATAAGGATGCACTGGCAAATCCAGAATCACTAGACCTGTATTCGGCGTTCCCATTCTGAACGGTGTTCTTCTGACATCAGTATGAAGGCCCATTTCGTGGCACTGCTGATTGCAAGTTCATTTCTTTTGAACATTGCAGATACGAGAAGTTACGAAGTTCAAGAAACTGTAGAGATTCTCGCTCCAGAATTTGCAGAAGAGGTTGAGATTTGTGGTTACGAGACCTTTTCCAGAGGAGTCAGGTCGGCCTTCATCCGGGATTCCAATCTGGAAAAATATTCTTCTGCGCAATTATATTTGGCAAATCAATGGGTAGTTGTTCTCGAGAATCCCTATTGTTTGGATGATTTTGGCGAAATAACAGAGAGTAGCATGCCGGAATCCTATCACGCTTTCAAGATCCTCAGCGGTACTTGGGTTGTCAAATTCCAGACAGGTGATTTAGCTCTCACGTATCTGAAAAAATTACGCGATTCAGGTTACATCTGGGAATTTTATCCAGTAGTTGAGAAATCTTTGGATGTAAGATACGAACCAGACGACCCCTTTTATGAGTCTGGAGATCAGTGGCATCTTGATAACCAAGGCCAGAATAATGGAACACCGGGGATAGATCTCAATACCCAGATAGCTTGGGAAGAATTTACGGGCGATGGAATTGTAATAGGAGTGATTGATAATGGCGTGGACTTCGCTAATCCCGATATTTCACCGAATTTCCTTAACCAGCCCAGCTATGATTATTGCGGGTATGATAACGATGTGATGCCCTATGCATCAGACAGTGACAATTGGCATGGAACGGCAGTTACGGGAATTGTAGCGGGAAGGGGAGACAATGGCCTTGGAATTGCCGGAGTCGCATACAATTCAAGTGTGGTGGGATTAAGAATAAACGGTGGTGATTGTGTCGCAAACTACACACTGCAGAATTCCACGCAATCCGCCTTTCAGCATCGCCTGGATTTGATAGATATATACACTAATAGCTGGGGTCCTGCAGACGATGGGCAAACTTTGGACGGGCCGGATGCTATGGCACTGGCAGCTATTGAAAAAGGAATATCAGAGGGGCGAGCCGGTCTCGGATCGATTTATACTTGGTCCAATGGTAATGGTCTGGGCAATCTAGATCAATCGAACAAGGATGGCTATGCAAACAGCCGATACACCATTGCAGTCGGTGCTGTGAATTGGCAGGGAAAACAGACAAGCTATTCTGAGACTGGTTCCAATCTTCTGGTTTCAGCTCCTTCTTCCAATCAAATGAATTCTCCATCGGATCCTTCCGTGTTTACAACCGATATATCTGGAAGCGGAGGTGAGAATAGTACTGACTACACTTCCAAAATGTTTGGAACTTCTGCCGCCACTCCTATGGTGGCTGGTGTTGTAGCCCTGATGCTCGAGGCCAACGATAATCTGACGTGGAGAGATATACAACATATCCTAGTTAAAACATCAAGAAAGGTAGACGAGAATCATCCTGGCTGGTTCAAAACAAAAGCCGGCAATGATTACAACCACGCTTATGGATATGGCCTGGTTGATGCAACTGCGGCAGTCAACATGGCTGAATCCTGGCAAACCGTTGATAGCGAGATATTTGTTAGTACTGGAGAAATTACAGTCGACGGACTTATCTATGATAATGATGAGGTTGGAGTTTCATCCTCAGTTTTCATGAATCAAAGCATTAACATAGAAAGTGTAGAAGTACTGGTTGATGTTAATCATTTCTCCAGAGGGGATTTGAATTTGCTTCTGACTTCGCCAAATGGCGTAGTGTCTGAGCTGGTTCTTGAGAATCCAGATCTAGGGTTCCACTATCAAGACTGGATATTTTCATCAGTAGTACATTGGGACGAGAATTCTTTTGGTGAATGGACATTAAAGGTCATTGATAGCAAATCCGGAGGTAGTAGTACTGGCGAATTTCGTTCATGGGATCTGACTTTCTATGGAACTCCAGAGGATGATGATGACGGGGATGGATTGCCAAATTATGCTGAATACGTTATCGGTACTGGACCAGCGAATCCAGATTATGATGCAGACGGTCTTCTGGATGGTGAAGAGTTCTACGGTTGGCTTGATTATCTTGGTTCTAAGCACTGGACAAATCCTCTGAACCGAGATACGGACAATGATGCTCTCACTGATTGGGTTGAAGGCCTTGGTTTCAATGATACTGGATATGTAACAGATCCCAATGATAATGACACCGATGACGATCTCTTGCTGGATGGCCAGGAGGTGAATGGACACTATGGTTACTTTACCAATCCGACCAGCCAGGACACGGACAATGATACTATATCCGATTACAACGAGATACATGCACGTGACTTGTTCGATTTGCCTCCCAGTGATCCTACAAAGGTGGACAGTGATAATGACCAAATGCCAGATCCCTATGAACTGGCAAACGGATTTGACCCCATGAAGCAAATCGATGGCCTGTCCGATTGGGATAATGACGGTTTTGACTTGATTATTGATGGTTCAACTGAACGTTTCCTCTATACGAATTCTATAGAATATCTGCAAGGAACGAATCCTCGCGCCCCTGATTCAGATATGGATGGAATAATGGATGGTTGGGAATATTACCATGGGCTTAATCCCCTTGTTCATGATTCTGATCAGGATGTAGATAACGATACGCTCTCAAATTTGTATGAATATGAGAACCAGCTTGTCGAAAGCAGACTGTTCTCATATACCGAAATCAGCTTGCGAGCGCACTGGAAATTTGATGGTAACCCAATCATCATTCTTGATGCGTCCGTCATCAATCCAGGCAATACTGGTGTCACACTAGGTAATCCAGTCATGGATTCTTCTTCAAAATTTAATACGGGCCTAAATTGTGACGGAGTAGATGACTATGTATCATTGGACCCTCTACTCAATTCTAACTTTGCTGAGTACACAATAAATTCATGGGTAAAACTAGATGCATTTCCCCTAAACTTAACAGAATGGAATGACACTTACGGTGACACGGTGAATTATACAGATGGTTTTGGAACGGTATTCGGTACCGTTACCGATGGCCGGACATGGTTAGGTGTTAATTCTGACAAATATTTTGAATTTCGTGCTTTATCAGGCAACAGTTCCGACAATATGTTGTACAGGACCCCAATTACAAATAATAGTGATAAAGCTGAATTAGGTATTTGGTACAATCTGGCCGCGACTTATAGTGAATCGCAAGACACACTGAAATTGTATGTAAACGGAACTCTGGTTTCAGAAATAGGAATAATATCAGACCATGTCATCGAAACATTTACAGATTTCAATTACATGTGCAGGGGCGAGAACGAAGACGAATTCTTGAACGGAACAATTGATAACATCGCGTTATGGGACCGTGCACTCAGTTCTGATGAGATACGCTATGTGTACGAAAGGCCTTTGGGTTTTGGAAATCACAATTCTCTCAGGATTGATGATGGTATATTTTGGACAAATCCTGTTTCGAATGATACGGATGGTGATGGACTTAGCGATTTTGAAGAAGTCTATTTCGGCATGGATGGATATCTTACAGATCCGACTAATCCGGACACGGACGGCGATGGGCTGAACGATTCAGACGAGTTAACCATATATGGCACAAATCCTACGAATAACGACACTGATGGTGATTCTTATGACGACAAGTACACCTATGGTACAAATCCAGTTACTGGTCTCAGATTCAATCAGACTGGAGATGCTTTTCCCTTGAACAATATGGAATGGAATGATACTGATGGAGATGGAGCAGGAGACAATATTACAGATGCATTTCCCTATGATTCTAACGAAACGTTAGATTCGGACGGTGATAGCCTGGCTGATAACTTTGAGAATGCTACAGGTACTAATCCGTACAGTAATGACACGGATAATGATGGCTATGGCGACAAGTACATATATGATACAAATCCAGTTACTGGTCTCAGATTCAATCAGACTGGAGATGCTTTTCCCTTGAACAATATGGAATGGAACGACACTGATGGAGATGGAACTGGAGACAATTCCGATGCTTGCCCTCATGATCCTAGAGATTACCTTGACTCGGACTTGGATGGTTATTGCAATAACAACGATGCATTTCCAGATAATTCTAATGAGTGGTTAGATACTGACAATGATGGATATGGTGATAATTCTGATGAATATCCTGAAGATCCGAACCGAGCGGTCAAGCCAACAAGTAAGGACTATACTCCCTCCACTAGCAATTATTCCTTGGACTCTATAATGCTAGTCATAATTGCTCTAGGTGCAGTTTATTTCGTGGCAAGAAAGTTTATGAAATAGTATTATAGACTTTTTTCAACATTCCGTGAGACCAATTCATTCAACCTGTCACATTCATCAATTAGCTTTTCTAGTTTGTTTTCGGTAGTTCTGCAGAATTTTTTATTTTCAATGCTTTTTAAATTGATTCTAACGTTATACGCAGCAGCTTTGGCCCCCGCGTTTGCCATTAAAGCTCCCGAGCCAACATCGCTGGCCATGCCGTCATCCATCAAATTCGATATTTCGGAGCATATGCGTAGTGCATCTCTGCAATGCTCTATGGTTTTAAGAGGTATTCGGGTTGCCGTCTGGTAACCTTTTTGCATTGCAGTTTCTCTGCTTTCTTTATCCGCGTCAGTATCTTTTGGCATTCTCATTGCCTTTATTACTTGATCGAATGCACTTGTATCATCATCGATTGCCGTGATTAATGCATCCTTTACGTTTTGTCCCTTGGTGGCAATCTTGTTCAATTTCTCTTTTTTATCCTCAAATCCTGCTTTGCTCGTACTCAAATTGGCGACCATTGTTCCCAGTGCGGCCCCTAATGCACCAGACAAAGCGGCCACAGAGCCTCCTCCTGGTGCCGGTGAGTCTCTTGAAACCTCGTCAACGAAATCAAATGTAATGCGGTTTGCTAAGTCTCCATCAACCTTGGGCATGCCTAGCACCTTGTCCTCGGGGTTAAAATCACCAACGTCGCGCAAACCTAGGCTCTGGATGGCTACATTCATCAGATCGGGTACTGGAAGTCCGGCCGATTTGTGCATTCTTAGAAGATAGTGTTCGGCCGCCATTTTCATTGCATTGTATGGGATAAGGCCGACAATTTCAGAACCTGTGACCCTGAGTCCCCTCTTTTTGGCCTCTTCACAGACCGAATTGAAGATTTGATGTATGGGTGCAATCCTGTAATTTGTTAGGTTCATGCTGATCTGAGCTCTGTTATATTCGGGTATTACCCATCCCAATCCCTTGACATTCGTGAATCTGCCGTCCTTGTAGACTGGTTTACCAACCAGGTTTTCAGGATCAAGCCCTAGCGAAAGATATCTTTCCCTCAGGTCTTTCCCAGTCGTCTTTTTGTAGTGTTCAAATAGCTCATCGAAACTGGAACCGATAAAGTTGCTATTTCCATCCGGGTATCTTCCTTCTTCGAAGTGAATTACGTCTCCTTTGTAGTAGAAAGGATTTGTGTTTCCGGATCGTTTCCAGCGCCCTCTTTCACGAATTTCATACGCGATTTCGTTTGCGTATGTTCTATCCGTTGTATTCAAGTTGATATTGTAAGCAATCAGAAATTCTCTAGCACCTACTGCTGTTGCTCCCGATCTGACATTGAATTTGGTGCGACCATAGTCGGGCTTCCAGCTTGGGTCTTCAAGTTTTTCTTTTAATCCTTCATATTCCCCAGTTCTCACGCTTGCCAGATTCTTTCTACCCTCAGTTGTCGCAGCATTTTCGTAAAGATAAACTGGTATATCAAGTTCCTTTCCAATTCTTTTGCCTACATTATTTGCAATGCCAACACATTCTTCCATGGAAATGTCCGAGACAGGAACGAATGGACATACGTCAGTCGCCCCCATTCTTGGATGCGCACCTTCATGTTTTCTCATATCGATTATCTCTGAAGCCTTTTTTACTGCCTGAAAGGCAGCTTCTTCAACATCTTTTGGTGAGCCAACGAAGGTTACAACTGTCCGATTCGTATCCGATCCAGTGTCTATATCGAGTAACTGAATACCTGATACTTTTTCTATGGAATCTGTTATTTGTTTTATTTTTTCTTTATCCCGGCCTTCAGAGAAGTTGGGTACGCATTCTACGAGTTGATTCACGAAAGTTTACAAATTGGGCTGTTAATACAGTTTGGTATCCTAGTAGGAACCCAACCTTTTCGTTATGAATTCTCTCTCCATTGTCGCCAGAAAGAAACCTAGTCTTGGTCCTCTCTCCTTTCCAAGTATCACACTGTACATGATTCTGAAGTATTCTTTGGCCGGAGTTTTGCTCGCTTCCTGAATGTCGTAGAAAGAATCATGAATTTCATCCGGTGTCCATTCCACCTTTTCCATCATTTTCTTAAGCTGTTTAACTCGGTCCAGATCCTCCTTGCTGAATTCAATTTCCGGTGGTTCCTTCTGGATTACAAACTTGACACTCTCGGGTGCATATTTTTCCAGCCACTCATCAATGCAGGACGTACGGGTTTCCAATCTGTCCAGTTCATTTTCATCCAGTTTCTGAACGTATCCAGTTCTTCTAAGAGTCTCGACAATCTCATCTCTGCCATTCTTTGATTGATTAAGAGTTACTAGGTGCCTGTATGGTAGCATTTGTGGCTTTTTCTCTTGTACAGCTTGAATCTGGCTTAATTCAAAGGCTCTGGCAGAATTCTCTTCCAACTTGTTTTCGTAGTAATCCTGTTCGATTCTATCGTATTTGTCAACTGAATTGAGCAATCCAATTCCCGGATCAAAATCGATGTGACGGTTGGGCAGAGGGTGCATTATCAACCACCTTATTACTTCAGGAGGAGCAATTTTGAGCATCTGTTCTGCTGATATCGCAAGTCCGGTGGATGAATGCATAGCGCCTTCGCCTTTCAGATTTATCCATTCGTACGCTATGTGATGTGGTACCTTACACGCCAAGATTTTCTCGATTATTTCCTTCCCGGTGTCATAGCTTCCGCCCTTGGTTGCATGATCCTTTCCGAATGCTTCAAATGTCACTCCCAGAATTTTCCATTTTGAGGGCCAGTCAAGCCTCCAGGGCAGTTTTCCTTCTCCTTTGGCCATGTTGTTAGTCACTTCTTCCCCCTTCTCGTTTTCAAAAGTGACGTGGGGCCAATCATACTTGATTACCTTGCCCGTGCACAGTTTCCCGTCATTGTCCTTGAATGTCCAAGGAAACCAGTTTCCCGGCAATTGCCTTCCTGAGATAGTTTCAAGTATTTCCTTTACAGTTTCTCTCTCATCAATTATATATTTTGTGCACTCCTCGAATCTTCCTTCTTGGTAAAAGCGGTAATTGTTCACTACTTCTGGGTAAACACCTACTCTCTCTAGCGCCTCAAAAAAAGGATTCAGAAAATACTGGTCATAACTTCCGTCACCATCTGGTGCTGGAAGTTCAGCTAATGGAAAACCAACAAGATTCTTGTATTTTTCCTTATTCAGAAAGGGATATACTTTGCGAAGAGGATCAGCATTATCCGCAATGTACACTAGTTTGGCCTTTCCGCCTTTTCCGTTTACAGCCTTAACAATTGCATCCGCGGTCAGAATTTCCCGCATGCTACCAAGATGTATTGGGCCGGAGGGTGTTATCCCTGAGGAGATTACATGTTCGCTTCCAGATTCCAATAACTTTTCAGCGACTACGTCTGCCCAGTGCATTAAGTTCTTACCGGTCTAGCCCGTATTAACGCTCTGAGCGGTACATCATCTAATTGATTGTCTGCCTTTTTATTTATTAGAACCATGGCCAGAACAGGCATGCCTTCTTTCTCTCTTATAAATTTAATTACTTCTTTAGTTGTTGACCCAGTACTTACTACGTCGTCTACAAGGACTACATTTTTCCCCTTGAGTCCTGCATAGTTAGAGGCATAGTTGGTTTGAGTCCCTTCACGGCTAGGCCTTATCATCCCGAAATCAATACCCAATAAGTCGGATACTATAGTTGCCAGAGGAATCCCGTTGTGTGTTACACCGGCCACCATGTCCAGTTCAAAGCCTCTTTTTTCCTGTTCTTCAAGAATGACATCAGCCATTATTTCAGCTATTGCATTTATTCTTGATCCAGCAACTCCAATAGTTCTCCATCCCACTTTCACATCAGGAGGCGCTCGCTCGTCAAAATTTTCTGTAGCCTGTTTTGTCAATAGCCACTCCACAGTTGCCTGGGAAAGGTGCATTTCCTGAGAGATTTCTCTATTTGTCTGGCCCTTTTCCTTGAGCTCACTGGCCTTCACTGCCATATCCTCTATTGACATATCTGTGAATTCTGGTTATTCTTATTTAAGTTTACCTACCGGTTTGTGAGCTTTGTAACGACATCCGTATTAAATCTTATATACAACTCTCTCGTGACGCACGACTGTAATATGGCACTTTGGCAGGGAAAATCAAAACGCAAGACAACGGGCGGACGCCTATCTCTCCATAGAGGAAAAAAGAGATTCGAAATTGGAAGAGAGTTGCAACACGCTAAAGTGGGAGAAGTAGCGAAGAAGACTGCACGTGCTCGGGGTGGAGGGCGCAAAAATCGTTTGTTAAGAGCCGAGTATGCGTCAATTACAAACCCACAATCAGGTAAAAGTTCATCCTCCAAGATTATAGAGGTTGTAGAGAATAGCGCCAATCCAAACTATGTTAGACAGAACATAATAACCAAGGGTTCCATTATCGAGACCGAGAAAGGCAGGGCCAAAGTGACTTCCAGACCCGGACAGCACGGAGTGGTCAATGCGGTTCTCGTGGCTGACTGATGTCTGAAAGGCGTCCTTTGGCAGTATACCCCGAATATTTTGATTTCAACCTGAAGCGTTCTCAGGGACGTAAAGTCCCTCTGAATCAATCTGTAAAGAAACCGACTATTGATGAACTTGTTGCAGTTGCTAAATTATTGGCAACAAATGTCGAGAAAACAGAAAATTCCCACCCTAGTAATTGGACCTCCGGCTCGGGAAGTTTGAACGTGAACTATGAGGGAAGCAAGACTTCCCTTTTACACAATATCGGCAAGGGTCTCAAGGACCTTAGAAAAACAGACTAGTTCACCAGGGTTCGTTCTTCAATCCCATCCTGAAACCGATTATGTTCACTCCTCTGTGAAGGATTGGGGTTGCAATCAGTAAAGTAAACAGGGGTACGATTCCATCAAGAATCCAGGTCTGCAACCAGCCCCCTCCTAGAATCAGTGTCAGGAGTAAGGACATGATAATAAAATCATACATATCTAATAGAGGGTATTTGTCTCCTCGATTCAGATTCTGTCTACGTTTAAAGAACGACGCAGTCAAATCCCCGAAGAGAGCTCCGAATGCCAAAAGAAAGAAAATAAGCAAGGGTTCGTCACCCCAGAAAGGCTCTCTGTTTGCCCCAACTATACCATCGATGATAGAGTTTCCAAAATTCAGTTGCAAGTATCCCACAGAAATTCCCCCCAGGGTTCCTCCCACAAGACCGCTCCAAGTTTTTCCATCTCCTAGAATTCTATTCCCATCTGCCAATTTTTCACCTTGATCGATTGGGAATCGCCCGCCTGTAACGACAGCAATTGTGTTGGCCATGTATGCAGGCATCATTATCCATAGTACAATGAAGAAGACCTGAGCAAGAGAAGATTCTTCCAGATTCATTACTTTCCGTCCAGCACGGTTTTCAAGTTTTCAATCACTGTGACCGGTGTTGCTTCAACTCCATTCATTTCAGCCAGTCTCAGGGATATCAAGTCTCCCAAGAGCACACAGCTCATCATTCTGGCCAATAGCGATTTTCCCTCGGCTATAATCTCAACCATCTCAAAATTGGATTCGCCTTTTGATTCCCAGGCAACTTTTTTAGTGGCATCGAGTCTTTTTCCAATTATTTCTTCTTCTTGGCTGTCCCTTATAAGAACTACAGCAAAATCTTCCGGAGAGTTTTCCCATCCCACTATTTCGTTGTGATTCATCTCAGGAATTTCATGATGGAATGCAAGTTGCTTCGCATTCTCTTCTATTTGGCATCTCCATCGATAGGCCACGGGCATCATCACTCCATTTGCGTAGATGCATGGAACCTTTCCCTTTAACTTTTCAGCTATTTCTTGTGCTCTTTGTTCCCTTATTGGAAGTTTGCGAACCTCCTCTATTTGAGAGTCCAGATCTGGAATTCCTAGTTTGTAGAGAAGAGGCGTCAAGAGTAGAGGCAAGGCCGCTCTTGGTTGATGTCCCTTTTCCACCTTAATTATGGAACAATTATTCTCAGAAGCTAATTTCTCAAGTTTACCTCCGGTTGTAATCACTTCTAGTTTACATCCGAGTTCAATGGCTTTGTTTGCTACTGACAATGTTTCAGCCGTATTTCCAGAATATGAAACACAAATAACACAATCTCTACTGTTTGCCCAAGGAGGAAGGCCATAGTTTTTCCAAGAAGCTACTTGTGGTGAATTACACATTACAGATGCAATATCTCCACTCATTCCTGAGCCACCCATACCTGCGACTATAATCCTTCCAGAATACTCTGTGCTTTTAGGCTCTTTTTCTTTTCTAAACATCCGAGTGAAATTTAGAGTATCATCCTCGATTTTCATTTTTATTATTCTAGGTCCATATTTGTTGGTTAATAAGCCTAAAGGTCGATATTTTCTCATCGGAAGTCTTTTTATTACCCAATTTGTGTAGGACTGTGTTCCGCTAAGGAACGCGAGGAATAAAGATGGATAAAGTCCGTACGTCAAGCGCTAGTTCAAGAAAGGCTGTGATAGCCTTGGCCTTAGTTGGTATGTTGGTAGCAGGAATGGGAGTAACCAATGTTGATGCAGGTGCATCACCTGTCACGTTGCAGACAAATAAAACGACTGCAGATATAATGACAGATGATGGTACTGGCAACAATTTTGTTGAAGTTACCCTGACGCTCACGAATACAGACACAACTGATTTTACGACTATGGAGGTCTTTCTTGTCGCTTCTTGGAGTCCCGAAGCTTGGTCGACAGAGTTTACGGATTCTAGTGGAGAGGAATTGGAAGATGATACAGTAGCAATGAACAAGGGTGGTAGCGCCACTGTTAAGCTCATCGTATACTGTGACGGTACCTGCGAAGCTGGTGACGTCAGTACGGTTACTGTCATCGGTAAATCCGACCCCAGATGGTATAATGGAGGAACAGATAGTGGAAGTGATAGTAGTAGGACAGATATTACACCCGCTTCAGGATCAACCAATACCACGGGTTCGGTTGCTATCACTCTCACCGCCCGTACATCTTATGGATTTACAGTGGACTGCGATACTGTGTCGGACTCTGGCGACAATCAGTTTTTCCAGGGCAACACCTACCTGTGGGGCTATGATTTAGAAAACAGTGGCTGGAATACAGACACTTACACGTTCAAAACAGAGGTGACTAGTGATGCAGGCTACGAGACTGGCTTTTGGACTGTCCTTCCGGGATTGACGAGTAAGGAACTAACCGGACAAAGTGACGATTCTGCTTCGGCAGTGCATACTGCGGAAGCTTCGATTAGCATAACTCCTGCTACGGACGCCAGACCGGGTGTTTACAATATTCAACTTACAGTGACCTCTACCGGTGGTGCTCCGCCAGATGCTTGTGATTTTGATGTTGTTGTTCCTGAACCGGATCTTGAGATAAAGGACTCGGATATTTCTTTCAGCCATACTGGAGCTTGGATCAACACCCGTGGTGATTCACAGAGAGTAACTATCACTGCCAAAGTTAGGAACAATGGAGGTTTTGCGGATCAGGCTGGAGTAACGGCAACTGATGTGGAGGTCAAATTCTATGTAGATGGTTCACCTCTTGGTTCGGTGCAGACGATAGAGTCACTGGCTTACGGTGCCGAGACTACAGTATCCGTTTATTGGAATCCGGCCAGACCGCACGATGGTGACGAGGTTGGGATTCCAATCAGGGTGATAGTTGACCCTTCAGACAATATTGCAGAGACAGACACGGATAATAATGAGGGCAGTACCACTTTCAAGGTCGTAAGGACTAAGGCCAGCAATCCGTCTTTCTATCTAGGATTCCTGTCACTCACTGCGGCAGTTGGAGCAGCAGTCTTGTTATCCTCTTATTACCGTAACAGGGACTTGGAAGATTAGGTTCGCAAAGTCACAAGGGGTAGATGAAGAAAGCCCTGACCGGCCCTGATATCAGAGAACTGGTTTCAGACTGGCAGTATTTGGTAGGTTGCAGACTGGAGCAGTTTGGTAGACCCAGTTCCAATGAGCTTATTCTGAAATTTCGCAGTTCGAAGACAGGTACAGTTCGACTAATAATTAATCTTGGAGGATGGGCATATGTTACCAAAGAGAGCACCAGTACCGAATCAAATCAGGGAGTCTTTGTGAACACTGTACGCAAGACAATTAAGAAAAGCCGTTTGGAATCTATAAAACAGTTGAATGGAGATCGTATTCTATGTCTTGAATTCATGAGAGGCGATGAAAATCATACTCTGATCTCTGAAATGTTCCATAAAGGCAATGCTATTCTTTGCAAAAAGGGTAAAATTACTACGGTCATGCGTAAACAGAAATTCAGACACCGAAGTTTAAAATCCGGGATAGAATATCAGGCACCACCCGGTTTTAATCCCTTTGAGTCCAATTTTTCAAAATTCAGCGAGGTCTTGTTGAGTTCAGATAGGCCAATTGGCGCGTGTCTGACGATTGATTGCAATTTGGGTGGGGAGATCTCGAATTTAGTATGTCACAATTTGGAAGTGGATGGAGGTTCCAAAATTGATAAATCAGAACTAAAAAGCATTTATGAGCAGGTACAATTGATTTTATCAGACAAGATTGCACCGTCTATTTTTCTAGACGCAGAAGGCAGGAATTTCACAGTATCATCGTTCAACCTGAGCCATTTACGACAAGGTTCTCAATTTGACACATTTGATGAAGCCATAGAGACCTATGTCAGTTCTAGGGAAGAGCCCGTAGTCGTAATTAAGCGTAAAGAGGATATAAGAATTATACGGCAAAAAGAGGCTATCGAGAATTATATTCTCAAGGCCGGAAAATTGAGGGAAAGAGGCAACCTTATTTTTTCTAATACAAACCTTGTAAAGAAGGCTATTGAAAATGACAGCGATACTATTCTAATAGAGGAAATAGAGGTTCAGATTGATATTTCTAGATCTCCTGAAGCTAATGCCTCCGAGTATTTCGATAAGGCCAAGGAGTTGGAAAGGAAGGCCAGACGTACCAGAGACGTTATGGACACTAAATTGCCAAAAAAAACCCCGAAAAGAATCAAGTCCGACAATCTGGCATGGTTCGAAAATTATAGGTGGTTTATCA
>CAZXZT010000011.1:0-16871 GCA_964645695.1 uncultured archaeon | reverse complement strand
GTTGGTCCTCAGTAACTTTCAATACTAATTATGTTAGTGTTGCTGAAGATGAGGATAAAACAGATGAGTTTGAATCGTTTGAAACAGCAACTTTATCCATAACCGTTCCAGAGGGCACGGAAGACCGTGTGGATCCATATAATGTAATTGTAACTGGCATATCTGATTGTGCTACCTGTGCCAACGGAACAAAATCTGTAGCCACAGCTACCTTCTCAATTGATGTCCAGTTGAATAGGGCCGTTGAAATTACCGCTGTTGTAACTTCAACTACTAAAATTCCTGGAGAAAATGCAACTTACACTTTTTCTGTCAAGAATACTGGCGATGGAACGGATAATTTTACATTGACTATTTTGGACGATGATTTAGGCTGGGCCTCACTCAGTGAGAACCAGGTCACCCTTACTAAAGAGGGGACTGCTTTGGTCACTGTTACGGTGTCTTTACCGGTGTACGACATAGATGCGCTCACATCTGTTCAAAGGAATGCTCTGCAAGCGTCAGATTATACGATTAGAGTAATGGCTACCTCAGATTCCAAGAGTACTGCAACAGACGACGTGTCTTTTACTACAAATATTGGCGAGACATATGGGGTTAAATTAGAAATTGTAGGTTCTGAACGGATAATATCTTATCCTTCAACCGAGGTTGTTGAAGATGAGCGTACTGAGAAATTCACTTTCAAATTGACCAACACAGGTAACGGCCAAGATACAATATCTACGGACATTATAGCAACCTCTTACCCGGATGAGTGGGAAGTGGCTATCTACCAGCTATCAACCTGTTCGTCATCTTTCACAGGTTCCATTGGTGCTGGGCAATCTAAATATCTTTATCTCTGTGTGACTCCGGATCAGGATTCTGATGTTAATAATTATACTATTCTGACTGAATTCGCGCCTAACAGTGGTATGGAACCTGCAGTGAATGTTACAGTCACGCTCGAAGTAGCATCGCCTCGAAGAGCCTTGACGGCTACGGCAATAGATGTTGCACAGGAGATTTACCCAGTGTATGGAGGAACTTCTTCCCAGAATATTGTTAAGTTCAAAGTTAAATTGGACAATACAGGTTCTAACATTGATATTTTCATCCCGGAAGTCGAGACCACGTTTACGGGACGGATTTCGGATTGGGAAGTTACGTTCTGTCAGCGTGGAACTACAGTACCTTGTTCTTCCAGCGAGTTATGGCCATCTTCAGGAGTATCTATTGAGGATGGGGAATTGGATGATCTTTGGGTATTTGTGCAGGTCTCTGACGATGCAGATGAAGGAAACGAAACGATTGAGATATCGGTGCGAGACGAAGAGGATGATCCGAAGGCTCGTGCAGATGTTGAATTGACCGTAATTATCCAAAGGCCTGAGCTCGCGATTGAAACCACCGACATCTCATTGGAGATTGATGGAGTAATAGGTAATTCTTCACTGATTAAAGATGGAGATACCGTTGTAGTTTATGTTGATGTCGAGAATACTGGAGAAGCAGATGCGGACGATGTTCGTGTTGAAGTGTTCTACTATCCAAAGAAGTCACCTACAACTCAATCTGAGATTGATGATCTGATGATTGCCGGATTCATTCTCGATCCAGCGAAGAACACGTACATCTATGTGCTTTACGACAAGGATACCAATATCAAGGCCACTAACAAGAAATCAATTGCATCTGGTGATTGGGTAATAGAGGGCGGAGAATGGTATGTTGAGGCCCGAGCAGATTATGACTCAGAAGATTCCAACGGCAAGATTCTCGAACCCAATGAGAACAATAATGATGCCCGTTATTCGGAGCTGTTACGTGTGAAGCCTGATTTATCGATAGATGCAATGCGTGTAGACAGCAAGTACGCAGGTGACAATGCCCAGACTCCGAATATCGGCGACACGGTCACTTTTACAGCCACTATTAGCAACAGTGGTGCGGCAGATGTCAACGATGCACGTTTGTATATCACTGCAGACAGCAGTGCAGACAATGAGATCCTGGTCGAACGTTCTAACAAGGAATACATCAAGTTTGATGTTGATGCAGGCGAGACGACTGATGTCCGGTTCCGTTGGAAGGCCACGCAAGACGAGTGGAGTAGTTTCAGAGCAGAGGTCAATCCTGTTTGCGATGACTATGATATTGATTCATTTGAGTGCGAATCTGAGGGTGATGGTTTTGCTGTGGAAACTGACCGAATGTTTGACGAACTGGGACGCTATACCAACAATGAATACCCGACAACGGGAGTCTTTGAGCAGAGTAACGCAGAAGTCAAGTTTGAGATCCTACCAGATTTCAAGATCAAGAAGGTCTCAATGGATCCGCGTGATCCCGAGGTTGGGGAGAGTGTTGAGGTGACAGTCACAATCGAGAATATAGGTAATGCAGATTGGCAGATTGGTACAAAGCCTCTCACAGTTGTGTTTGAAGACGGAACCGGTACTGAGACTACAGCATCTGTAGGGGAGTCTATCAACAAGGATGATTCTGTAGAGGTCAAGTTCACATGGATTGTTCCTGATGAGGACAAAGCTACACTGGCTCTGACCTATACGATAGACGCAGGCAGTGGTGATTTCGAGATTCAGCAGTGTGACACCTGTGATGACACCAATTCTGGTGACGGCAAGGACAATGATGAATATCAGGAAGATTTGGCTGTTGTGCTACCTGCAGTTCTGGGAGAGATTGAGGCTATTACCTACTTGACTGAAAGGGATCTGGTTCGTGGCGTGCCGTTGATAATACCAGTACTTGGCTTGATTGGGTTGCTTGCGTTGGCAATTCCACTTGTCATGTATCGCAGACGTAGTGGTGGAGAAACAGATGAGAGTGAAGAGGAGGAATCAGAAGAGGATGAAGAAGAACAGGCCGTTGCTCCGCCATCCAAGATTGGCGTTGCTATCGTCTCTACTGTCGATGGTAAGACGGCTAATGTCAAGGTGCCCTCTAACATGCCAGTTAACAAACTCTTGCAGAACTGCGTCGGTAAATTCCCATTGCCTCATGCAAACTTTGCAGTTACATTGAATGGCGTTGCGGTAGACCTCAATCTCAGCCTTGAAGATGCAGGTCTGACTGATGGTTGCCAGGTAGATTTGGTTCCACTTGAGTGATATAGTAAGATGCTTGACGCATTAGTCATAGGTGCGGGTCCGAGCGGTTCACGTACGGCTTGGAATTTAGCGGAAGCAGGCTACTCTACAGCACTAGTTGAAGAACACGAGATTGTAGGTGAACCTTGTCAATGTGCCGGCCTGATAACTCCACGGACGTTTGAATACTTGGGCTACAAGCGCCCCGTACAACAAGAAATGCGCGGTGCTCGATTATGGGGCCCCAAGGGCTCGTTTTTGAAATTTCAGGCGCCTGAAACGAAGGCTCTGGTCATTGACAGACCGGATCTCGACCGCTCGATCGCTAATAGGGCGTCAGATGCCGGTGCAGACCTGATGGCAGGTCACAGGTATTTGGGCCATCATCGAACGAGTGATGGAATTACGGCTAAAATACAGAGCAAGAAGGGCAAGCTGGAGATTAGTACAAGGTTACTGATAGGTTCAGACGGCCCTGCATCAAGAGTTGCACGTGATTCTGGCCTGAGCAGTAAAAGGGAGGTTTTGGCAGCGTTTGGAGCAGACGTATCAGGTTATCAGGGTACAGAGAACCACGTGGATCTGTTTGTTGGGTCGGACATGGCTCCCCGTTTTTTTGGATGGGGCATCCCTACGGGGCCTAATGAGGGGCGCATAGGGCTGGCAACAGTTTTACCAGACCGACCTAAAAATTTCTTCAGAGATTTTTTTCACAAAGGTGCACCATCAAAACTGTTAGGTGGTGCGAAGATCATTAATCGTGTAAGTGGTCTGATTCCCTTTGGAACCCGCAACCCGAGTTACTCAGACAATGTATTGTTGACTGGAGATGCGGCAGGCATGGCCAAACCGACTTCCGGAGGTGGGATTTATTCGGGTCTGATATCTGCAGATGCGGCTTCGGAAATTGCGGACGAGGCTCTTCAATCTGGAAATTTCGACTCCAAGGCTCTGAGTCCATACCAGAAATTGTTACATCAGCGTATTGGCGGAGAATTGTCCAAAGGCCATCGTTTGCGTAAGGCTTTCTTGAGTCTAAGTGATGATCAACTGGCCGATATAATTTCAATGCTGGACGAACCAGATGTAAGAGATGCCATAGAGAAAACAGGAGATCTTGATTACGCTTCCCTAGCCGCCTTTTCGGTACTTAAAGCGCAACCTAAGCTGGTTAAGTTTGCCCCGTTGTTTTTGAAGCCATTTATTTAGTTCTGGATAGTTACCTTCTTCTTCTAGATAAAATACAACAGATAGTCCTGCAAATAAGACGGTCAGGGTGATAAGCACATACAGTGGCCATAGTGGTATCGGTTTCTTGATGCCGAATGAAGAATCAGGTATTATTCCGTCTACTTCCAGAACTTCTAGATTTATGTTTCCGGGCGTTCCTTCAGTTACGTTCGTAGTCGCGTCTTCCCACTGTTCCATGCTCCAGTATCCCCTAGATTGCATCACTCTTGCCGTTGAGTTATAATCAAAATTCATAGAGAAACGAACAAAGTACGTCCCTTCCTTGGTATCCTCCTTGGACTGGACTTCAAATTCAAGCGAGATTGTTTCATTAAATTCTATGGTCCCTATGTCGAATGTAGCTTTTCTGGAATCAGTGGTGGCTATGCAATTCTCGTTCCCGTCCTGGCCTGAACTCCAACATGTTTCGCGAATATAAGGTAGCTCCTTAGAAGGTATTTCATCCAAAGATTCAGATTCGTCAATATCAGCTCTGTGATATATTTCAGCAACGATGACTGCATTTTCCAGGGAGTCATCATATCTGTTGTGAATATCCAGTGAAAATTCGCCTTCTTGTCCGGGTTCTAGTTGAGGAGTACTGAAGTTGTGAAAATCAGGGATATTCCCGGGATGACTGACGTATTCATCAATTTCACCTACAGCTAACGGTTGTAAAAATAAGGCAACAATCAGCAGGCATCCCCAAGGCCGTTTCATTATTCCTGTCACGTAAGCCTCCCTTTAAAACCAGTATCATCGTAGAAAGTGATAAGAGATTTGATTTATATGGGCTATCCTTTAGAATAGTTATGCGCATCCTGACTATTCTGAGCGCGCTTTTCGTGCTTTCAATTATTTTTCTGCCAGGTTCAGCCTTATCTGAAAAATTAGAATATTCCAATCTCGTAATTTCCGAGGATGAAACCGTGGTTTTTGATGAAGATCAAGTGTGGTTGGGTGGTGACATCCTGATAGATGGTGAACTGATAATACAAAACAGTCACATCAATGTTAATCTGTCCTTGGATTTTACAATCACCGAAATCAGAATTAATTCTACTGGTAAGTTGAATCTGATTAATACCACTGTAACAGCAATGGAGAACGGATCCACTTACACCCTAGTTTCAGATCAGGGGAACGTCACAATCCAGGATTCGCAAATTTACTATGGGATGATATGGTTGGTGGGTGGCAATGCTAGTATCACTAACCTCTCGCTCGATGGTTACGGCTTATCTAATTATGGCATCTTTTCGGAAGATACTAATTTGACTGCTTCTGGCGTATCAATCAGAAATTACACTCTGGGTCTAAGGGCCATAGGTAGCAGTCCGACTCTTGAGTCCATGTTCTACCTTAATTGCAGTACATGGATGACTCAAGAATGGTGGGTCACTTTCTCCCCCGTGGATGAATCTACAGGTTTGCCGATAACTGGTTTTCAGGTGAGGCAGTGGGCTGGAGACGGACGGATGATTGGAACTTGGAATTGGGCTAAACAATTCGAAATTGATTCACAAGGTCAGGTAGTTAATCATACTGCAAATTTCACCTCGTATCTGAACCTTAATTTTGCATACATAGAGGATGAATGGGGAGAACTGATAGTGGACAACACAGATATGATGCGAACTTATGATATGAATCACCACAATGTCAGTTATGACTCAGCTATCTTGTTTGTGGATGGATCTCTCTTGGCTTCAGGCCAAATAGTTCCCAAATGGTCTGAGATTAATATTAGTGTCATGATTGATAATCCGACAGACATGAATTTCAACAATCTCTTTTTGAATCTGGCTATTAATGGCGAACCCGGTTTCACCAGAACAAGTTTCAAACTTCCAGCTGGGAGTTCATTGAGAATGAATTTGACTTGGATAGCTTCGATCGAGGGTCCTTTGTCTTTGGGAATCAGTACCGTTGTAGTTGATTACTCAGACAATCTAACAGATTACGATATTGCACTTTCTAGATTTGTTGAAGTTGAAACAAGCGTCTCATCACCTAAGAGCTCTGATTCATGGCTTGCCCTCCTTACTGTTTTCGTGGTCCTCACACTTTGTAGCTACATACTTTATTCAGGAATGGAGGACGACATGGAATCCCATGACACAGGAGCCGAGGAAGAAACTGAAGTTGAAGGAGATGAACATCTGAGGGAAATGGCCCTGCCTCAGGACAACGAAGAAGAGAAGGAAAATTGAGTCAGGCAGTTATTGGAATCGAGTCTACGGCTCATACGGCCGGAGTTGGCGTAATTACATCAGATGGAAAGATTTTGTCTAATCAGCGGGCCGTATATGTGCCTGAAGAGGGAGGCATTCATCCTAGGGAAGCCGCCAATCATCATTCTGAGAGTTTGCCAGGACTGTTCAAGGCAGCGTTGAAAGAGGCTAAGCTGGAGCCTGGGGACATCTCATTGGTATCCTATGCACGGGGGCCAGGATTAGGTCCCTGTTTGAGGACAGGTGCAACCGCGGCCCGTGCATTTGCCTATTCTCACGACATACCATTGCTGGGTGTGAATCATTGCGTTGCCCATCTGGAGATAGGAATTCTGGAGGGGGCCAAGGATCCGGTCCTTCTGTATTTGTCAGGTGGCAATACGCAAGTGATAGCTTATGCAGCCGGCCGTTTTCGGGTTTTCGGTGAGACTCTCGACATAGGTATTGGTAACGGTCTTGACAAATTTGCTAGAGAGGCTGGCATGGGTTTTCCAGGCGGTCCCAAATTGGAAAAAGTAGCCAAGGGCCCCGAACTTCTTGATCTTCCCTACTCGGTCAAGGGAATGGACATGGCTTTCTCGGGATTGATGACGGCCGCAAAAAGCAAGCTTGATGCTGGCCATTCCTTGGAAAGCGTGGCGTATTCGATTCAGGAAACGGCTTTTGCAATGTCTTGTGAGGTATCTGAAAGAGCTCTGGCCCACACAGGTAAGCGAGAGCTGGTTCTTGGTGGAGGTGTAGCTTGCAATTCACGTTTGAGAGAAATGGCTAGGATTATGGCTAAGGAACGTGGCATCAGGTGTTTCGTTCCGGAAAGAGCTCTATGTGTAGACAATGGTGTCATGATCGCATGGCTGGGTTGGCAGATGATGAGTGCAGATTATACCATTTCCGAGCAGGACAACGTCGTGAACCAGAAATACCGTACCGATATGGTGGAGGTCTCTTGGAGATGATTTTCAGGGGAGCTGAAGCTGTCGTTGAAACTGTGAAATGGGCAGGTCAGGATGCAGTTTCCAAGACGCGAAATCCTCGCTCATACAGACACCCTGATCTGGAGAAGAGACTGGTCCGTGAAAGACTTAGGAGCGAGGTTCGCATAATCGAGAAACTAATCACGAATGGTTTGTCAGTTCCGTCACTGTACAGCGTCGACACAGCTAATTCTGAGATAATAATGGAATTTATTGAGGGTCCTACGCTTGAACAGGCACTCCGCAACGATGATTTTGAGAAGAATCTGGTTAGTACCGCCGAATTGCTGACGTCCATCCATTCCCTGGGTGTAATTCATGGAGATCCGACTACTAGTAATTTCATCGTCAATGAAAAAGTTCATGCTATTGATTTCGGTCTGTCAGGTATTTCTGAGGATCATGAGGCACGCGCCTCAGATCTTAGAGTGCTCTTGGAGTCTTTAGATTCCCATCACTCTGAGATTGACGGACGTGATATTCTTCTGGAAGCCTATTCAAAGTGGAATGATTCTGGTCCGGTTTTGAAGGCTCTCAATGTGCTGGAGCTTAGAGGGCGATACAATCTAATGCGCGGTTAGGCGCACTGTAATAATCCCCCATACGGCTCACAGCGTGAGGTATTGCCCGTTCGTTGAGATGAATAGAATCAGTTTAGTTGCACTTTCAATATTCGCATTTTTGTTTTTGTCACCGCCTTCCGTCGCTGAAAAAGCACCTGTTTGGGAATGGGATTCTTCCACTGGAATAAGTCACGTGGCTATCTCTGAAGATTCAAGAAATGTCTCAGCAACTTACGCCAGTACAGTTTCTATCTGGTATAACCATACTTCAATTCCTCAGAAAAATAAAGTCGTTGAATCACAAATTACGTCAATGGCCATGTCATCTAATGGCAAATCTGTTCTGATTGGTGAAGAATTGGACACCACAGTTACACTATACGAAGAAGGTTCCAAGATGTGGGAAACTAGTGATTTCTTTACTGTCGCTGACGTTGATATTTCACCGAATGGTAGCCATATTGCTGTCGCTGACTGGCGAAGTATTCATTTCTTTACCAGAGACAGCAATGAGGCAGTCTGGTCGCATTACCATGAGGACGAATACATGACAACTGTATCCATCTCACCAGACGGACTTTTTATTGCGATAGGTACCCAGAATGGCAAGGTCTTTCTTTACCCTGCATCTGGCGACAATTCATCATCCGGGCTCCATGACAAGATTTTAGACGGGGATATAGTCGGAATCGATTTCTCAGCGGATAGTTCCCGTCTTATCATTGGAACCGAAATTGGCAATGTCTACGTTTATGAAACAGAAGGAGGCGCTCAGGTCATGGATTTAGCGTATCAAGAGGAGATTTCCTGCGTTTCCGGAAGTTCGGATTCTGACCACTATGCGTTTGGTACTGCTACAGGATTCGTTGCGGTTATCAATTCAAGTATGGGTAGCATCAAATGGCAGAAAAATATCGGTGACGCAATTGCGGACCTCGATTTTAATGGTGTCGGTACACACTTGATTGCAGGCACAAATAACAAGATAGTCGTGTTGGCAAAGGTTTCGGACGGGGATGAACTGTGGCGAACCACCGCATCAGGAAAGGTATCTGGAGTTGCAATGTCTTATCGTGGAGAAAATATTGTAGTTGGGACGGATGAAGGGCTGGCAATATATTATGAGTCGCAATTGGACAATCAGGCACCTATTGCTACTATTGATTCCATAACTCCAGCTATAGCTCTGCCAGGGACTCTGATTAATATGAATGGATCAGCATTTGACCTGGACGGTGAGGTTGTTGACTACCTGTGGTATTCTTCCGTGGACGGTAACTTGTCCAATGAAAGGAGGTTCACCGTATCAAATCTAAGTCTCGGTCTTCATGTAATTACATTCAGTGCCCAAGATAATGAAGGACGGTGGAGCAAAGGCGCGTCTCAGGATATAGGCGTTGGAGATTTCCCTGAGGCGGAAATCGTCTCGGTATCTGGTTGCGATCTGGTAAGTGTCTGTGTTATAAGCGAGGGTTCCACCATCGAATTTGCAGGTTCTGCAGTTTCCAAAGCATCTAATGACACAGAAGTCATTGGCTATTATTGGATGTCAGATATAGATGGTCCCCTGTCAAACCAGACGGTTTTCAGCATAGCTAATCTTTCCCGTGGTTCCCATACTATAACTCTTCGTGCAGTAAATGATATTGGTTTCTGGTCTTCCAACGTTACCATGAGTTTGCTAATAAATGGGGTTCCAGTGTCCAGCATAGTAAGTGCCGATCCAAATCCGGTACAACCAGGTGAGGACATATTTCTGGTTGCTTCGGGTACTGATCCTGACGGAGGTTCTTTGACATATATCTGGAGTTCGGAGACTCTCCTTTTTGCGAACGGTCAAACTTCGTATGAGAGCGATAAAACAGGCTCCAAGGTTGAGACATCCGAGTCAGATTTTGGAGTTCACGAAATTTCTCTTAGAGTCGTCGATCCGTATGGGATATACAGTGAAATTTCTAAAGTTTCAATTGAGATACTTTCATTCCCCTTGGTCTCTGCAGTGTGCGATGAAGAAGCAGTTGTTGATGAAGAGCTGTTATTCACTGCTGTTGCTAGTGACAGATTGCCAGGCAGGATAGTGTTGTACGAATGGGATTTTGACACTTCCAGCGGAGATATAGAATCGGTTGACTTCGAGGGTGCAGAATACGCTACGCATTCATACGATAGCGTTCCTGAATCGAGTTTCTACACTGTTGTAGTCCGCGTTACAGATGACGATGGACTTGTGGCAAGAGACACTTGTACAGTAGACATGCTGGCCAAGTCCACGTCCAGTCCTCAAGAAGACAGTTCTTTCTTTGATGATGGCCTAGGTTCAATATCTGAACTTGCAAGTCCTCCAGTAATAGCTGGAATCGGTTCGACAATCTTGATTATCGGGGCCGTGGCTTACTATATGATGCGACGTGACGACATGACAAACTATGCTCCGACCACTAGATCCCAATCTGTCTCGAGTTCGGATTACATGAGGTCTCGTGTTCCTGATGTATCTCCGGTCAGACAGAGTCAATTGCTTGAGGAGGAATTTGAAACCGACACAATGACAATCGAATGCCCCGAGTGTTCAGCGAGGATGGATATACCCAATGTTTCGGGAACGCAACATATTCAATGTGCTGAATGCGGAATAGAAGGAGAAATAGACCTCTGACACAGGGTGCATACTGTTATTTTATAGGGTTACTGATTATGGTCCGTAGCAAAGATGAAACGCGTAAAACTCATTAACGACCCCGCCGAATTGGTGGCCCTTTTCCGAGCAATAGATTCCGAAGAAAGACGCAATGTAATGACCACGCTTTCGGAGGGCTGGACGATGATTAGCGATCTTATAGCGAAGCATGGAAAGGGTGCCAATGATGCTATAATCTACTTCGAGAAGTTTAAACTTGTGGAATCAAGATGGGAGGTCAACAACGACACAGGACGTCCAGAGAAGGGTTATCGAACCTTCTACAATGCTTTTCAAATTTCTACATCCTTGACTTTTGATGAGGCCCAAGAGCTTTTGACTGTAGTTTTAATGCCCGAAAAAGAATTTAATAATTTCGAATCGGAGATTGTTGAAATGATTGGTTCCGAAGGCACATTTGCCAATGATATTTCCAAAAAATTGAATATCAGTTCGCTGACGTTGAAAGGCTTAGTCCGGAGGTCTGTCAAATTCGATTTTAAAGGGCATAACATAGTCCCACTAAAAGAGGAAGAATGAACGGTCCAGAAATAGATGGAACATTGCCGGGGCAAGAGACAGAGGAGGACCTTTCAGAAGATGAGATTAGAAGAGAGGCCGACTCCGATCTTCATGCGCCTGAATCCACGTCCATCGAAGGCTGGGATTCAGTTTCTGCAGCTGAACGTGAGGAATCTCTCAGAGGTTGGTTGTATCTAATTGCAGGAGCTGGCTATGGCCTGCTCGTGGTCTATCTTTTATTGGTGATCTGGATGGGATACAATCTTCCAGTTCTGAGTGATGGAGAGATTGTAAATAACAGTGGAGCTCTCACTACGGCTCTGTTGATCTCTGCTATGGTGTATGTTACTATTTGGTTCTTCATGTCAGGTAAAAGACATTCATATTTCACAGAAGACCCGGACAAGGCAAAATTCTATGCAGGAATAATTGGTCTGGCATCTCTGGTCATTATCGCGTTGAGTTGGGCCGAATACAGCCGGGAAATGATTGTTTCTGCGATTCTGACCTCGGTGTCTACTTGGTCTTATATACGTTCTTCCCAGATGAAGTCCTGACGCGGGGATCGCATAGCCTGGCCAATTGCGTTAGATTCAGGTTCTAATCCTTAGTGGTACGAGGGTTCGAATCCCTCTCCCCGCACCATTCAATGCCTCCACATTGGCAAAACTGAATCATAGCCAGCTAACGGGACTCCGGTTATGGCGGCCGTCTCTTGATTGTTAGCCCTCAGGTTTTCAGGTACCAGATCAGATATTCTTCCGACTCCTAGGGAACCAATGGTTTCTGCCAATTGCATCGCAAAATTATTCAAGTCTTTGCTTTGGCATTCTTTTTCCATGAAAATGCCTGATGAACCCAAGGCTATCATTTTAGTGGCATCTTTGCAATCTAGTTCCTGACAAGCGGTCAATATCGTCATCTCGTCTTTGTAATCTCTCGCAGCCGTTATTGCGGCTTCGATTGGAATTTCATCACCAACCAGTATCACACCGTCGGCATCCGATTTTGATACTACGGCAAGGTCGTCACTTATGTTTCCAGCAGGTAGCCTTACCATTATTGGTATTCTGTTTGCTGTGGCCTGCCTAATTAGTTCTACCACAAAAGCCA
The DNA here is from genome assembly GCA_964645695.1 of uncultured archaeon. GTDB lineage: Archaea > Thermoplasmatota > Poseidoniia > MGIII > CG-Epi1 > CG-Epi1. Next base: position 4,460 of record CAZXZT010000011.1, on the reverse strand, counting down.
GGTCGGCGGGTCGTTTCATGTCCAGCCTTCGATTGATCAGAGTTGCCGTAAGATCAATTATTGCCATATTCGCCGAATCCAGGTTTCTGGGTGATTTCCCATTCAGATTCCATTCCGCATAAGCAGGGGCATTCGGCCCTTTCCAGAGAAGAGGGATTGTAAGGTTTAACGGTTCTCCTTTATCCCTCCCAATCGATATTGATAATTCTAATTTGTCCAGAGCTGGTGTTCTAGGTCTCTTGCTAAGTACCGCAGGTGCTAGCATGATAGTCTCTGAAATCGAGTGGTAGTTTATTTTCTTTGAAGTTCGTGGCATTCTTAGTTTACTGCTGATTGTCTTGAAGTTCAGGTCACTTGGATCCACGCCATGTTCTTGTAAACTTTTCTTGACAACTTTTAGATCACTTGGTGATGACTTCTTGATTACCAATTGTTCATTCTCCTCAAAATCCCCTGCTAGGAAAATTTTTCCGCCACTCATCATCCTGCCCACATATCCCCCCACGTCACCACAGACAATAATGGTCCCACCGCTCAGGCACGTTGCGATATCTCCCTGTACACTGCCAGATATTATCAGCTCACCTCCTTTCATTGAGGGTCCTGCGCTTCCCTTCACGGATCCCTGTATTGCGATTGTCCCTCCAGATAGACAGTGACCTACGCCTTCTTCACAATTTCCATTGATGATAATCACGCCTTTGTTCATTCCATTTCCGACAAATCTGCCCGCATTCCCATTCAACACAATATTGCTTCCATTGTTCAATCCGGCTAGATTGTCCCCTGCGTCGCCGTCGAAGGAAATATTTGTCTTCGGAGGCATGTTAACAGCAATACAAGGCTGGGATGCAAGATTGGTGACTTTGGCGGATTTGTGATTTTCAAGTCTCTTTCGAAGTTGTTCGTTGATTACGGTCGACGTCCAAGATCCTTCAGAATCTTCCATCTTGGCTCCATCTGTGACCTGTATTTACGTGATTAGGTTAGTGTTCCCGCATAATCATGTACTCGAGTAGCTCTTCGAAAAGTTGTCTAGCTTCGCCGTTGGGGTATTTTGCTAGCGTATCTCTTACTCCTTCCAGATAACTGTTAGCTAGTGAGTGGCAGGCCTCCAGTGCTCCGCATTTTTCCATTATCCGAACTGCTTCCTGTACATCATTATCGCTGTTGTTACTATCATCAAGAATATGAATCAGTCTTTCACGTTCATCCTCCGAGGTCCGATTTAATGCTTCGATAACCAGCAGGGTTCTTTTTCCTTGTCTAATATCAGATCCGGATGGCTTGCCCAACACTTGTTCCGTCGCTGTGGCATCAAGATAGTCGTCCCATATCTGAAACCCAAGTCCGACGTTGGTGGCCATTTCCTCCAGTTCGCGTGCCTGTTCCTCGCTAGAACCTCCGATACGTGCACCGCCATAGGCTGCAGCACCAAAGAGTATTGAAGTTTTGAGTCGAATCATCTCCATATAATCCTCCGGACTAACGACTTCCTCTTCTTCAAAATTAATATCCATCTGTTGCCCTTCGGCGATTTTCCTCACAGTGTATGCCATGTTCTGGACCAAGTCAGATTTGACATCATTGCTAACTTCGCATTCAGTTATCATCTCAAATGCATACGAGAAAAGTGTGTCTCCTGCAAGTATGGCCGTTGAAAGTCCGTAAACGGTGTGGCATGCAGCTACCCCGTGTCTAAGGTTATCATCGTCCATTACATCATCATGTACAAGAGTGAAGTTGTGTATTGCTTCCAGTGCAGTAGCAAAGGGTATGGCTTTTTTCGAATTTCCACCAACCATTTCGCATGTTATCAGAGCCATTACGGGCCGAAGTCTCTTGCCCCCAGCCATAGGAATGTGAGCAGTGGCCTTGTACAATCTTTGTGGCTCCCTTATCTTTAGATATTTTGCCAGAGCTGTTTCTACAGGTTTGGCTTTTTTGGCTATTTTTTCTTTAAGATTCATTGGCATTCGCCCATTTTGTGTAATTTATCATCGGTAGCTTTGTCTAGGTCATCAAGGGTGTCCCAGATGTTATTCAAGAAGTTTTCCTTTATGAGCCTGAACCATGGGCCAATTTTCTTTCCGCTGTCAAAAAGCTCCTGCAGTTCCTCCTTGTTAACATATCTAATCTCCTCAATCTCATTGGGATTTGAATTAGTTTCTACATCACAATTTGTGGCAAATATGTAATCGACCTCATGCTCAACCCATTTCTCATCGGCTCTAGCTCTGTAGTGCATCTTGGTTATGAAGTGCAATTGTTCGGAAGCTATGATGCCCTTACCTATACCTAATTCCTGCTCCATTTTTCTCTTTACAGCTTGTTTTGTGCCTTCTATACCATCAATCTCTTTATCGGTGTAAAGAGGATGACTACAGCAACTATTTGCCCAGATTGATGGAAAGGTAATCTTGTTCGCCGCTCTTTTTTGAATTAACAATTTACCTGATGAATTAAAGAGCAGGACACTAAAGGCCCTATGCAATTTACCTTCACCAATATGACAGTTTATTTTTGAATCACTACCAATTATATTGTCATTATCATCAACAACGATGCAAGCCTCCTTCATCATTTGAACCTGTTCTTCGTCGTAACCTTGAAGTCCAGGTCTGTCTCCCGTCATCATTTAGCGAGAAGAACGGTTAATTAAAATGGATATGCACGCCAATCTCTTTAACTTGCCATTGCCTTGCTTTTCGTATGGGACGGCTCGAATTCATCCGTGAATTAGGTATTAAGGACGTAAATCCAGGCGGTTTTTCGACGGAATGGCTGGGGTCCGGTAGCGATTTGGAATCTGCAACTCCTGCAGATGGTAGCGTGATAGCTGTGGTAAAACAATGCGATTCAGGGGACTACGAAAAGATAATTCAGGACGCAACCTCGGTTTTCAAGAAATGGAGGATGGAACCCGCACCCAAAAGAGGTGAAGTTGTCAGAAAACTGGGTAACGAATTCAGAAAATACAAGGAACCGCTTGGCAAATTAATCTCCTGGGAGATGGGTAAAATTCAGGCTGAAGGCGAAGGCGAGGTCCAGGAAATGATAGACATTGCCGATTTTGCAGTTGGCTTGAGCAGGCAGTTATACGGGAAAACCATGCATTCAGAACGGCCAGGCCATAGAATGTATGAGCAATGGCATCCCCTTGGAGTGGTTGGAATAATCACAGCTTTCAATTTTCCAGGCGCAGTATGGGCCTGGAATGCCATGATTGCAGCCGTTTGTGGAGACACAATGGTATGGAAACCATCTTCTAAGACACCATTGACATCAATAGCGATTCAGAAAATAGTTAACAAAGTTATGGAACCGATGGGATGGACAGGCGTCATGAATCTACTAGTTGGCAGTAGCAGGGATGTTGGAGAGATGCTGATTCATGATCGTCGGGCCCCATTAATTTCAGCTACGGGGTCATGCAGAATGGGACGCAAGATTGGGGGTGCAGTTTCCAAACGTCTTGGACGGACACTTCTGGAACTGGGTGGAAATAATGGAATTATCGTGATGCCTGATGCCGATTCTGATCTCACCTTACGGGCAGTTCTCTTTGGTGCAGTTGGCACTTCTGGCCAACGCTGTACGACTACGCGCAGATTATTTCTGCACAATTCAGTCTCGGAGGAATTTACTAAACGTTTGATTACAGCTTATGGACAAGTGAAACTCGGAGATCCGCTAGATAGTAATACCTTGATGGGCCCACTGGTAGATGATAATGCAGTTAATGACTACAAGAAAGCCTTGAAAACCATCGAAGAGCAGGGAGGCAAAATTCTCTGCGGAGGGAATGAATTGGATGAGCCAGGGAGTTTTGTTGAACCGACTATTGTTAGGGCTACCTCAGATATGGAGATTACCCGTGAAGAGACCTTTGCCCCCATCCTTTACCTGTTTGACTTTGAATCTACAGAAGATGCCATCGAGATGCATAATTCCGTGGATCAAGGCCTAAGTTCCTCTATTTTTACGGGAGATATGCAGTCCGTTGAGAAATTTCTATCTCACGCAGGTAGCGATTGTGGCATTGCCAATGTCAACATAGGCACCTCGGGCGCAGAGATTGGAGGTGCATTTGGAGGCGAGAAGGATACGGGTGGTGGCCGTGAGGCGGGGTCAGATAGTTGGAAAGTCTACATGCGTCGCCAGACCAATACTCTTAATTGGTCGGACGAATTGCCTTTGGCACAGGGTATTGAATTTGGTTGATATGAGCGAAGATGACGAGCGACAGTACATGCGTGTTCCAAAAGAACATGCTGAGGCAGTCATGAGCAAATTGGCCAACGCAGGATTGATTGATGAGGACGCGGATGTTAGATGGGAGGGAGATTACGTTTCTTTCCCTCTGATAACCGACTTGCCTGCTAAGGAAGACTAGTTGCCCTTCAAGCAAACAATCTCTGGTATCAGTTCGTACAATTCAATCCAGTTTTTGGTGTCTG
>CAZXZT010000010.1:0-17672 GCA_964645695.1 uncultured archaeon | reverse complement strand
GCGCTTTTCCTGACATATATGGCCTATGAGACTTTCATGATTAACGAGGTCAAAATTAATGAAGTTGATTCTAGAAATTCTCCACTTTACAAGGGAGTCATCACCAATCTTCTGAATCCTAATCCATATATTTATTGGACCTTGATAGGTTCTCCTTTTCTGGTCCAGGCCTTTGAGAAGGGCACATTCTTGCCTTTGGTATTTATTTTACCTTTTTTCATAGCCTTCATCCTTTGCAAGACCTTCACGGCTATCCTAGTTGACCGTTCCCGGACCTTTTTGTCCAGCCGGACTTACTTTGCCGTTCTTAAGAGTCTTGCTTTAATTTTGCTTGTTTTTGCCTTTATTTTTATTCAGACCGGCTTGTCTTATATCTGAACTACCAGAATTTCCACCAGGGTTTCTGTAATATCTGTGTTCTCTGTTTCATGTTCATTGCACGGGCATCATCTCCCTCAGATATGCCTTTGATGATTGCCATATCCATGCTACGGTATGCAATTTTTCCCGCTGGGTTCATGTCTTTCAGAACGGAAAGAGCATTACTTGGTAGTTCAGATAGTAATTCTATTCTTTTCCTCTCAAAATCGATTTGCGCGCCAGCGGTCACATCTTCGCCCATGGCTTGCGAAACCAATGTTGACAAGTCAATCTCTCCTTCTTTTTCTTTTTCCCTGAACCACAAAGCAAATCCAGCCAGAAAGCATATCTCATTTTCAATCCATTCTCCAATGCTTCGAGATTCTAGATCCCTTGTTATCTTTCCATTTTCCGTCCAATATTCATTAACATGTTCAGCAAACTTTGTTTCCAATATATTCTCAAGAATTTCAATTTCTCCTCCCCTAAAATTAACTTTCTGCGAGATGTTTTGAGATATCCAATCATATTTGCATCCAATCTCTAGTTTTTCTCCGGTATTCTTTTCAAAAAAAAAAACGGACTCGGGTCTGGATATCAGGGTAGCTATTTTTTCTGCAGTCAAACCACTTTTCTTGCTTACTTCATCAATGGTTCCACTATTGTTGATTAGAGAGAGGAATAGTTTTCCTAGTTCTCCGTTTCCCGGTTCACTCAGGATACCACCTGTGTTCCTTGAAAATCACCATTGATACAGTTTTCCAAGTAGTCCAGACTAGTGATCCAGCACTGACTGTATTTTGCTATCTCAGCGGCACATTCTAATTTTCCAACCAGCCCCCCCGTCACATCTGCGATTCCGGTTTCATAATATTTCTTTATTGATTTTCTGGTATCTGAATCAATCAAAGGTATTATTTCCGAATTTTCATTTTCAGGATCTTCCATAACTCCAGGATAGTCCATTACAAATATGGTCACGGCAGGTAGATAGATTCTAGCTAATTCCATCATTATCACATCGCCACTAAGTATATTGATTCCTTGAGTTAGATCCTCTGTAACATCACCAAAGGTTACAGGAATCTTCCCTTTGCTGAGAGCAGTTTCAAATTCGTTAACCGGAAAGTTATCTATTTTCCTGTCACCCCTTGTTTGCATTGAGATTGATGGAATAATAGATTCCGTTTTCATCCCTGAATTCTGGAGGCTTTTGCATAGGCGTTTGTTCAATTTGCGAACCTGATTTCTGGTTTCTTGAATAGCCTCTTTTTGTTCTTTACTGCCATCCAATCCTTCTGTGATCTTGTATTTCTTAGCAATAGGATGGCCATAAGATCCGGCACCATGCACTATAATCATATTCTTTTTTTTATTTCTCAGAACACTGCTGATTTTCTCAAGAGCTCTATTTCTGACCTTGGGAATCTCACTTTTCTTGTCAGTTATCAGTGAACCTCCGAATTTTAGGATAATTAGGTCTCCTGCCATTTATGCTCTTAGGTCTATAGCTGGCATATCAAAAAGATGCAGTACCTTGCTAAATAGTCAGTTCTCTGCCATCATGTGCAGAATAAGATTCGCCTTGCCTTGTTTGGTGCTTTGTGCTACAATATTACTCAGGGTTTGGCTTTTACTATAGTCAGGATGCAAGCCAAGGCTTTAGGTGATTACAGAACCTTGGGCCTAGTAGTTGGATTACCTAATTTTGCATTGGTTGCGGGTTCTGCATTCTGGGGAATTATTGCAGACCGTTGGAAAAACAGAAAAGGCGTGGTTGTTCTTTGTTCAATAATCTCGGCAATTTTGTATATTCCCTTACCTTGGATGGGGCCTATTGGGTTAGTAGTAGTACGGACCATTCAATCCTTCTTTTTGGGAGGTATGGTCCAAATTGCGACCTTGTTTTCGGAACTTGATCCAAAGGCCAGAGCAACTTTGATGGGAAGGCTTGAGTCTGCACTAGGATTTGGTTGGGGTGCAGGGGCTTTTGTTGGTGGTTTTTTGATAATATCTGAAAATTATGGTTCGGCTACTCCTTCTGTAGTTCTTTCGTTCCTGCTTACCGCATCACTGGGAATATTTGCAGTAGTTGGGTATATGGGGGCTACTGAGCGTTCCGTTTCAAGAATAGATGAGGAACTGGATTTTGGACCTTATTTTTGGAAACTCTCACGTCTTTTTGGCACAACTTTTGTCATATTTATGGGATATATGTTCTTCCTCAGTATTTCACCAATTTATCTTACAGAAATAGCCGGATCAACTTACAACATGGGGCTTATAGTTCTACTGAGTGGTATAGTACATGCAATAGTTGCACCATATGCTGGTAAATTGGTTGACAAATATCCTAGGGAAATGGCAATTCGAGTGGCATGCACTCTGGTTTTTGTATCAATGATGTTTTACTCTACAACTCAGAACCTTTACCTTGTCACTTTGGCCTTCGTGCTCCCTATATACATGACCTATTTTTTGGGGGCGAGATCCATAGTTGCCGACACCGTCCCCTATCAATTACGGGCTAGAACTATGGGCCTGCTGACATCATTTAGTCTTCTAGGCAGTGGTTTTGGAAGTATTTTGGTTGGTGAATTACTTCTCTATTTTGAATACCAGAGTGTTTTTCGAATCGGAGCTATACTAGCTCTTACGGCTTTAGCAGTCGGGTGGAAACGATTCTGACAATTCAATATGATTGTATTAAAATTCCTTTGTTGCTGAGATAATCTAGGATATAATCATAGAATAATCGGTTTGTTCCCAAGGTTTCGGGGCAAATCACTCCCTTCTCCGTTATCTTTTTTTCCAAAATCAGTCTGGAAAAGGCGCATGCTGTCAGTCCTGTAGTTCTAGACATACTGCTCCATCCTTGCGTATAATCGTCGTAAACTGTGTAACTGATATCAACGTCCTCATCAGTTTTTGCCAAAATTAGCATAAAGGTAAATTCTTTCTCGTCTTTACCAAGTTTCCATGCTCTAAACAGGTCTTCGCATGTTTTTTGCTTCTTGGTCATTTTCTTCTCGTTGTGAGTTACAATTTCACTCGAAAAATGACCTCTGTCAACCATTCTTTTTATCAGATCACGATGCCCGGGATATCTTATGGTAAACTCCATCAGGTTTGGAACTCCCGACAAGACTCCCTTTGGATCTAATAGGGTTCTCAAACCATCTGTCAAGAAAGCTTCTAGTTCGCCGATGCCTTCGACTTCTATTACTTGCTTGTTCGACAAGGCATCTCTTATCTCTATATTCCCATTTACTCTTATTCTAGCTGGTCTGGTGTACTCTTCAATTACATCTATTGGTGAGAAGGGGGCCTTGTAGTTCCATGGAGGATTCTTTTTCTTTGGAAGTCCACCAACCATGATTCGTATTTCTTCTATTTTGTTGCTTGTCACTATATTGCCTACGATGAGGTTGCTTAGACCGGGTGCGACACCTGCATCAGGTATTACCAAACAGTTATTTTTCAATGCAAGCTTTGAAAGTTCTAGACAATCCTCAGGCATGAATGATATATCAACACAGGATGTTTTGCACTGGATAATCCTTCTCAGCGTCTTGAATCCCATGGAACCCGGCAAGCAGTTCACGGCCAAATCATTGTTTGCAATCACATCTTCAATTATACTATCTTTCACATCGGCATTGATAGTAGATATGTTCTGGTTACGTTGTTTAATTCTTTCCAGCGCAATTTCGTTGTTGTCAATTATGGTAACATCGAAATCTCCGGCAAGGTCATCAACTATGAGGGAACCTATCATTCCTCCCCCAATTACGGCGACTTTCATCAATAGATTAGATTAGTGGGTCAGTTTCTCCCGTGAAACTCTGATACCTTTGGGCGTTATAACAATCCATTTTTGACTTACACCAACCAAATCTCCATCCACGTCGGCCACGGCTCTTTCCAATTCGGCAAGTATCTTGTGCAGGGTTTCCTGATCTGAAGTGAGTGGTGTGAAATCAATCAAAACCATGTTTCCGTCGTGCAATTCAGTTGTTATCTGGTTAACTTGATCTGCTTTGCTCAACATCATCGTGTGTACAAGCATTGACGCTTTTTCCCCATAATCTTCAGCCTTGTCCGCGCTCCAATTTCTGAGGTCAAAAAACTGTTCATCAGGTATCCGGCGCATCTGTGGAGTGTTGGCTACCATGGTTCAATAGTCTAGTTGCGGTTAATTAGGCTTCCGACGATTAATGTAAGAGACTATTGCGAGCAGGGTGACGATTGTGGTAAAACTTGGATAGGGTAAGATTCCGCTTTTCTTCTCAATTTTAATCATAACTATCCTCGTCAAATTGTTATTTCTATTGTTTTCTTCTCCATCTAGAACATACGCCACCACCTCGAATTCATGACTTCCTGAAGTAGCAATCCAGTGGAATTGAAAATCTTGTTTCCCGTTTGGCTCTATTTCGTAATTCCACGTACTAACGATTTCGGAATCGATTAGCAGTTCAACGCTACCTGTTGCAGTGTACCCATTGTAAATTACTGATTGATAGGTTTCATTGTAATTGACAAGAACAAAATTGACATTCTGGGTTTTTCCCTTTTCCTTTTTCCCGCTTACATTCATAGATTCGACATATATGTCAGCCCATCCCAGAACTTCAATATCGCTACTATTTGCTCTGAAATTTCCTTTTTCATCTCTTAGTTCATATTCTAGAATCATATTTCCAGTATATTCAACTTCGAAAACAATATTGAAATTTGCTCCTTGATCTTCATATAACAATTCAGCTCTGTTGTTTCCCTCAAAGTCATACATAGTTATTCGAAGAAATTCAATAACGGCTTCACCTTCTTCATCATAAGCATTCAGATAAAGCTCGAAGTCTTCTCCATATCTTGGTAATGAAGGATTCGTAACAAGTATTTCTGTTGGCTTGTAGTCCGCATAGAAATTACTCTCAATGTAATCCTCGCCCACCGGATCTTGATGTACTCTAAGACCAATCACATGCTCGCCACCTGAATCGACTAGTGCCGTAATTATTTCATCTCTTCCAGCGAGTGTAGCACCATCAAGTATCCATTCAAACTCAAGCTCTAGACCTATGGATTCCTGTCCATCACAAGTTATCCAGTCTCCTTCATTGAGGTCCTGTGTGGCGAATTCAAAGTGAGCTTCAGGATGCTCGTATACGTTTACAAATAGATGGAAAACCACCGTCCACAGATTGGTCATGGTATGTTTTCCTGACACTTTGACAAAGTACTCGCCCGCGCTATCTGAAGAAAAATTCATCCAGTTGTTAGTATTCAATTCGACATTTCCGCTCACGTTCCATTCATAGGCATAGATATGAGCATCCTCTATTTCCCCCCAGTCAGTAGTAGCATGAAATGTGATTTCCTGTTCCGTAAGAATATTTATTTGAGAGTATTGAAGTGATAAGATCGGTACATTCTCGACATTGAGTGTAAAGGTTTCAGTTTCTTCTCCACCTCTTACATCAACAACTTTCAATTGAAATTCATGTTCCCCAGATTCTAGTTCAAGTTCTAGAATATCCCCTTGAAAATTTTCTTCCTCGAAAGTCCAATAAAAATCCAAGCCATCATTTTCTGTATCAGTTGATGCCTTTCCATCGATAGCGATTATCCTCCCTGCAGGCACAGTCCATTGATTGTCTGCAGTTTTGATTCCTTCAGGAATATTTATGTCTGGATCTGGTGGTGAATTATCAACAGTTATGGTTTTGGTAGTAAAGTTCGAACCTCCCTGATCATCATAGACTGTTAGCGTTACAGTATAAGTTCCGGGAAGCGCGAAACGGTGCTCTGGATTCTGCTCATCGGAACTCTCAAGGTCTCCAAAGTCCCACATCCACTCTTCAATTTCACCATCGTTGTCATAGGATTGCTCAGTGAACTCGAAAATCGTTCTTGTATCACCACTGCCCGGTTCAATAAAAAACTCTACAATTGGCAGTCTGTTTATGACTTCTATTAAGTAGTATACAGTCGTGATGTCATTGAGTTCGTCTACTATCTTTACGGATACATTATAGAATCCAGAATTTCGGAATTCATGTTCAGCACTTGCCTGATTCGATGTGAATCCGTCATCAAAGTTCCAGTAGAAGAATTCCACTTCTCCATCTACGTCGTAAGATCCCGAAGCATCAAAGGTAATCACATCTCCCAGGAGAATCACTGTTTGGGATATTTCGACTACAGCTATCGGAGGCTTGTTAACGAATATGTTCAGTATGACTGAATCCTCTAGATTGGTATTGTCCCTTACTGTAAGAATCACATTGTAAGTTCCATTAGTTATGAATATATGAACCGGATTTTCGTCATAGGAAAATGTTCCGTCTCCAAAGTCCCAAGTATAGTTAACAATATTTCCATCTTCATCCCACGATTCGTTACCATAAAATTGTAGTTCGAATCCTTCAGCTATTACGGCATTGTCCGCATCAGCAACAGCATGTGGTTTTGATAGGAAGCTAATATCTACAATTATATTGTCACCATCTGTTTCAATATTCACAATTTTCCATCCCGATTCGGTATTGTTATAAGCCAGCGAATTTGGATAGGTGTCCTTTGTGAATGAACCGGAATTGTAAGGATCTCCATCATCTCCTCTATTGGTATTGTGATCGAGATCATCGTCACCATCAGCCTCTTCCAAATCTACGCCTTTGTGTTCTTCATCCCGATTTACACGATTTGAATTCCAATTGGAGTTAATTACCTCTTCATCTATGTGCCAAATTAGCATCCCCTCTCCTGGTAGGTATAGATCATAATTCATTTGTTGCCTGTTCTCAATTAAGAAATATTCACCCGAGCCAGACCAATTTCCAGGTATTGGAAGTATGTAAACATCACCTCCGTCCTCTATTGGTTCCATGACTAAATTGTTAATATCATCAGTTATCGGAATTGGATCTACCCAGCCTAACCAGTATCTGGACCACGCACTAAAATAAACGGGAGTTTCACCGTTATCAGCCCAAGAACCAGATGCCATTAATCCCCAATTTCCAATTCCTTCTGAACTATCATCAGTATCATATAAATCTGGAAGTCCTAGCTCATGTCCAAATTCATGAACCCAAACACCCAATGGGCTCCGTTCACCATTGGAAAGCTCATATTCAGGTGCCTGTGTGATTTGCTCTATCTCATACCCATCATCATCCGTCTCAATAGCATATGGCCAATGAATAGACCAAATATCATCACTATCACCACTTGATTCTTCACCGGGTCCGGAATGAATCACCATTACGGCATCATAGTCCCTGTAATCTATGTCATCATCCGCAATTTCGACACTATCTTCAACAAAATCCATATTTTCATCTCCGTAGTCTGCTGCATCACCATCTAGAGTGTAGGGGCCATAAACCTCACCTTCAATGTTCAATTCACCTCTAGAAACCACGTCATAGTAATCCCACATGGAATCAGTTTCGCCAAAAGCCAGATCCTCAAAGTAGTCCTGATCATGGTCCTCTTGATATTCCTGATCTTCGAATTCTGACAGTATGAATGCGACTTGAATGGTTCCTGTGGAAGGCGCGGCCTCGACATTACCTATGAAGACCATTCCCAAACACAACATTCCTAAGACAAACAGGTACGCTCGGCACATATCCAATTATTGATTACAGTAGTATTAAGCTTCAAGCGGATACAAAACCGAGAGGATCTGAAAGTATTGTATCTCTGGCTTCATGCGAAATCTTGACTGGTTTATCCCCCAAGAACACTTCAGAGTTGTTCCTTATTGAATCTAGGGTAGCTACACCCATTGCAAAGTTTACGGCGGCACCAGCTCTGAAACCCGCATATTCTTCAGGTATGGCGTTCAGGTAATTCTTCACAGGTTCAACATGTTGACTAGCGTTATCAATCATAGCGTCCAATATTTTCATTGCTTCCTTTTCGTTCTCAGGTTTTAGCAAGTCAGATGGTTTCAGTTCGTATTTTTCAAAAAGGAAACCAGGCCAGAATATTTTTTCGTTATCGAGAATGTCTTCTCTATAGTCCCTAATTATATTTACCTTTTGTAAGAACAATCCAAAGTCTCTTTCATTGTCTCTCAGAATTTGTGATTTCTTATCACCCAGATCCTTTGAACGGGTTCTGACTAGTTCTGTTAGAAAACCGGATGGTGTGCCTGCAACATAGTAGCAGTATTCGTTGAGATCCTCAAACGAGTAAACTTCCTGTTTCAGGAATTTCTGCATGCCAAAGTTCATTTCTTTCAGCCAACGTACCATACATTCTTTGGTCCTTTCATCAAAGCTACTGTGGACAGTCAAAACCCTTTCCATGTTCTTGACCAAATCCCGATAGTTTGGATTCAACACCAGTTCATCCGCCGACTCGGCCAGTTCCTTAGCTTTTTTCCTAGCAGATTCACTGTCGGGACTTTCTAGGATTTCCATCAAAGCATTCATGGAATTTATTCTCTCTTGCAGACTAATTTCTCTTCTCCCTATATCATCCTCAAAGGTATCCAGTATTCTTGCTTCTAGATAACCGACCATTATTGGGGCCAATATATTTTCCTCGACTAATGGAATCGTAAGAGCAAACGATCGAGACACGGACTGAAGAGCACATTTGCAATAGTCCAGACTGTCCTGAAATATCTCTCCAGTCTTGCTTTTGACGGCTCCGTATAGGGATGGCATCTTAACCTCGGTTTCGGACTTCATAAATTGACGAAGCGTATATAAAAGTAGGTTTCACCCCTTCCTGAATTAGGAGGTTATGCTATTTCGACCAGGTAACTCCCTTCTGGTTCTGATAGTTCCCACTTCTTTGGGAATACAATGACCTTGCAGGTCCAGAAAGCATCTCAAATACGACCTGGGCAAACGTTGCTCCAACATTTATGGAAACATTTTCATCACCTGAGTTGAAACCAAGCAGAGTCAGAGTTCCATCAAAACCGGAGTCTATCTTTCCGAAACTGCAAGTTATTCCCTTTCTGGCCCAACTGGTTCGCAACCATAGCTGAGCGCATAGGCTGGAACCGCATGAGATCCTTTCTTTAGTCGAGATTGCAAATCTGGTTCCTGGAGAAATTTCTAGAGAGCCCTTGGAGACTTTTGATTTGCTAGGGATTTCTATTTCATCTATTGTCAGGTCGTATCCGTTTGGAGTGAGATTATCAGCGTTAAACGGTTCAATTTCCAATTCTCCCAAATCGATTGCGGATAGGATTGCCTCATCCGATAGCACTGTCATTTCTTTTCTCTTATTTCCTTCAGGAATCTCTCAGCCATATCGGCCCTTACTTTACCTGACCTTTTCAACATTTCAGCTAGTTCCTCAATTTCATCCTTGCTGGCTCCAGCCTGAACAGCCAAATTTCTAGCATGCAGTCCCATGTGCCCTCTTTGAATTCCCTCTGAGGCCAGTGCCCTGAGGGCTCCCAGATTCTGGCAGAGACCAACTGAGCAGATGATTTGTGACAGTACAGTAGCGCCACCAGGAATCTTCAGATCTAGAATCTTGACACAGGCCTTTGCAGTAGGATGTGTCGCGGTGGCTCCTCCAACGAGGCCAACGGCCATTGGAATCTCTATGCTCCCCTTGAGATTTCCATCCTTGGTCTTTTCCCAGTTCGTGAAAGATGAATGCCCTTCTTTCCACTGCCCATATGCATGAGCACCGGCTTCAATAGCTCGCCAGTCGTTTCCGGTCGCTATAACTACAGGATCAATCCCATTCATTATGCCCTTGTTGTGAGTAGCGACCCTGAACGGGTCTGCGCAAGCGAAAGCAAAGGCCTCGATTATTCCATCGACAATATCTTCACCACCCAAAAACTCAGCTGGCCATATGGCACTTGCCCGGGTTTTGCGATATATTGCCAGATTAGAGATAATTCTGAGGTATACCCTTCCCCCAGTTATGGTCTCTAATCTAGGGGCTACGGCTTCAGCCATAGTGTTCACTGCATTGGCTCCCATTGCATCTCTGCAATCCACTAGTAGATGAGTTATTACCATAGGCCCGGTCTTAGAGTCTAGGACCCTAACCTCGATATCCTTGCAACCTCCGCCAAATTTGACTAGAATAGGATCCTGCTCATTCGCCAAATCAACGATTTCATCTCTTTTAGACAGAATTTTTTCTTTGGCTTCAAAAGGATTTTCCAGATTTACCAACTGTATTTGGCCAATCATAACGGGTTCATCGGATTCAGCAGAAATCCCTCCATTTTCCCGAGTACCTTTGGCCATGTGAGTAGCCGCAGCAACAACAGAGGGCTCCTCAAGGGCCATTGGAACCATGCAGTCCTTGCCATTCACCATAAAATTCGCTGCAATCCCTAGAGGTAATGGAAAGGTTCCAATCACATTCTCTATCATTCGATTTGCGGTTTCCTCACCCAAAGCGCCATAGCCACTTATTGCAGTAGCCTCTTCACTGGATAATTTGGCAAACTTTTTTACATATTCTAGTCTTTCAGACGGTTTCTTTTTGTAAAAACCTGATACTTCTGAACTGGAGGTCATGAATAGGCAGGAGCCTATCGCTTAAAGTTGCTTGCCCGCTATAGCGGAGACTCGCCCATAATCCCGCAGTGAGGACACATGATTTCTTCCTCATCACCTTCTGCATTAAATTCCATTTGACATCCTTTTTCGCATACAAATACGACTTGTTTGGAAAATTCACTTCCAGATAGTATGCCAAAATCGCTTTCAGGTTCATCGAACTCTTCTTCTGAAATTTGTCCAGTCTGACTTTCGGCTTCCAATGCAGATACCACTATAGACTCTTGTGTTTCTTCATCCAGATCCCTTCCTCTGAGCAGGTAAAATGCTGAAGAGGCGGCAACGGTCAGCAGGAAACCTGCCACCAGATACAATTCATTCGATATCTCGCCACCATCATCCTCCACATTACTGGCTATCACTTCAGCCTCTATGAAGATTTGCAGAAAATCACCTTCCATATCGCTATTGGTATAACCCATTCTATCTACAGAAACAATTCTGTAGTAGTGATATCCACTACTTAGATTAGTGATGTGATATTCCAGGTTTTCACTAGAAACATCATCTATAGCAACCCACGGAGTAGAGAAATTTTCCCTACTTTCGATTATGAAACTAGTCGCATCCTGGGGTCTTTCCCAAGTGATAGTCACATTGTTTCTGTCTTCTACTGAGTATTCGGCGGTTTTGACAGCCACAGCAGGTGTTGTGTCTATGGTTGTACTCAAATCGTAAGCGTGATAAACTAGGGATATAGACGAATTAGCAGGTGGACGATATCCATCTACACCATTCCCAAAGACAATTCTTCCATTATCGTAGTCCACCCAGTACTGGCTAGCCGTCATGCCACTCAAGGAATTTCCTGTATATTCCACTAGTGATTTGGTATAATTTCCGTCAAGATCTTCATCGACGGTAATCATCATGTTGCGAATAATTTCCTGTGTCATCACAGGTTTTAGAGGCATTGCAGGCAATTCTATCGAGTTGTTGGAATTTGAATCCCATTCTACTGTAAACTGGAAAGGGTTCTTGGGATTGTCATTGCCGGCCAGATCCATCGGAGTAACACGGAAATAGTAAGTATATCCATCTACCATGTTCTTCATATCAAAGCTACCATCGGCCCATTCCTCCAGAGTACTTTCATCTATGCTCTTCCATTCCAACACATCCATCTTACCTTCAGGCAATCTTGCGGTTTCCAATTTAATTTCACTAAGATTCTCACTGGAGTGTTCGATGATCAAAGCAAGTTCTCCAGCACCCGTCAGACTATTGACTTCAGTTAGGGAAAGAGACGGTCTTGTCCGGTCAAATGTTATAATAATATCACTTAAATCTTTGTTCTCCGAATTTCCCGCAAAGTCAACTGTTGTTGAACGGATTTCGTACTGCCCATCAGTTTCCGGAGCAAAATGGTGTTCCCCTGAAGATGTGAAAGAACCAAAATTTTCCCATGTGTCATTACCGACTATGCGGTACTGGATGGAATAACTAAAAATATCATTTGAATTGTTGCCCGGTTCCCATATCATTGTCACTGCCTCCTTGTTGGTAAACTCCACGTTACCTTCGTCCAGTCGAAGGACAGATTTGGGGCTTTCAGTATCAACCCTCATTTCGGTATCATAGTCACCCTTTGCCTCCAAGTTTCCCATAGTGTCCATAGAAATTGATTTGAATCTATAGATCAGTCCGTCCTGACCAGTAAAGCTGACTGAATTGTTTGTGAAGAATCCCAGTACGTTCCAGTCTCCTACCATAGTTCCCTCTCTTACTAGGTAGTAGATGTAATACCCTTCTAGGTCATCCGCATCAGAGAGACTCTGCCATTCTATCTCAAAGGTTGTACGGTTTCTATAGAATCCTTCTTCGTTTGTCACCCTAGAGTTCGGTGCTTCCGAATCAATGTGAAGAGGTATGTCATAAGTTCCAGTATCGTAACCCCACAAATTTTCTCGTGGGAATTCAATTATGATTTCCTGATCAAACCATTGGGTTGATCCAGTCTCGTGGACTATGCTTGCGATTACGTTTTCCCCCTCGTTAAGATAATTTGTTGATATCGGGCCAAATTCTTCGTTCCAGTAATTGGCATAGTGACCACCACCCTCATCCAGATCACCAAAAATATAGATTCCATTAATGTAATGATCCCCAAAGTTATTTGTTGCTACATTAATAGTCATTACTCCATTTTCGTAGATTTCTATGTCCGGTATGTCTATAATGTGGCGAAAGTATGCATAATTGTCTCCTTCCCAGAGAGTCTTGTACTCAGTGTCATCATAGATACATCCGTCACAATCCAATGGATCATCACCAAAAGGCGTTTTTCCATTTTTCCACAAGGTGTCATTAAAACTCAGCGTTGTCCAGTTTGTGTTATTGTACAATTCTTCTTCTCCGGACGAGTTTATCCATTTCCAGGCAACATCTCCAGTACGTCCTTTTTCAAGCAAATCTTTGGTTACGAGATTACCCATATATGCGCTTTCAAGATCAAAGGAAAGATTGTAAAATCCGTCTTCGTATGTATCGGGTACTTCTGCGGTAATAATCACATTTTGTGTATGGTTGGGTAAAAGAATAAAATTGTTTGGACTAAATTCGATATTCCAGCTACTAATCATCGATTCCGAGGGTGTCAGACTGACATTGTCAGTCAGACCTCCTGTGTTCCGAACTTCGATAGAGAAATTAAATTCTCTGGATCCATTTATAATTACAATTTCGCTGTCAAAAGATGCTTCTAGTGAATAAATTACGGTTGTTAGGTCCATCGCTAGTAAATTGTTGGATAGATTAGTGTCGTTACAATCACATGATATCTGGACATCCAATCGATTTGGTCCTACAATTTCAGGTGTCCATTCTAGCCACAAGTTACCAGAACTGTTTGCCGGCATCGTTTCAAAGTAGAATGTTTCCACTAGCGTACCATTTGACGTAACATTAACAGTGAAATTGTCGGCACTAACATTCCCGTGATTTCCCCCTACAATTGAGATTAATACCGAGTCACCCAAGATTAGTGGTTCAGTCGTCGGTTCAAAAACTTGGGCCCTGATCTCCAAATCAAGCCACTGACGATTCTGCCATCCTGAACCTCCGTCTCGTGCATAGACAGCCAGTAAATTTTCTCCGCTAGTTAAAATGGAGGACGACAGCGATTCTTTCCCGGCCTCATTCCAGTATTCCATGCCGTTTGTGCTTCTTTCACCCTCACTATATACTTGGTTTCCGTTGATTAGAGGCGTGCAATAATTGTCAAAGGCTACATTGAGCTCAGCCGATACTATAACTCCACTAGGCACATTGAATTTATGTCTGACCAGTAGAACGTCGCCATTGCTACCATCCGTGTCCCAGTCTGTATTGGGTTCGACACCATTATCACTTCTGTCACCAAACGGAGCTTGGCCCAAAAGCCAGCCCGAATCGTTGAATCCAGGTTGTGACCAGTTCTCAGGCGAATCAGCATAGTCGTCTAGAATCAGGTACCGGTAAGAGGTTTCATTATTCCATCCACTCTGAAGTACTACAGTTTCTATATTGCTGTTACTAGAGTAGGCGACCTCGCTAACAAAAGGATCAGGTTCTCCAATGGATTTCTGTGCAGTGGAAACCGTAACGGATACAAGTGCGATAAAGAATGCAAAAATCCCAAATCTAGTTATCATAGCTATAAGTTACCATAATAGAGCATTATAAAGTTAAATGTTTTGAGTCGGAACTCATTTATTATCACCTCTTTAGTAACAAGAGGTAAGTGTGCCGTCGGATGATGAAGATTCAAGCATAAGAGGTCGCATCGACCGTTTCTTTGATAAGAGAGCCAAGGAGCAACAGGAGTTGCTAAGAGGCGAGATCGGTGGCAAAAAAATATCCGAAAGCTGGGCAGAGGCTAAACAAAAGCTGGGCGGTTACAGTAAAAAGGGCACTTCGAAAAAGAAATCCGCAAAATCCACTGAGAAGTTGCACAAGGTCAAAGAATCTGGAAAAAAGGCGCCTAAATCAGACAGTTTGCCAGAGGTTGAGATAAGTCCCCTGGCTCGAAGCTTTGTCCGATTAACTACAGATTATCCTCCGATTACTATAGGGGTGATGACTGCAGTTATGTTGTTCATGCTTGTTGGAATTGGACAGACAAACATAAACGGAGCAATGGAGGTCTATTTGCCACAAGGTTCTAAGGAAGAATCCCTTCTACTAGAAGTTAGAGAGGACTGGTCCACAGATATTATAGTCATCTACGTCGAAACGGACAATGCCTACGATTTGGCAAGTCCTGCAAACATAACAAATCGACAGGTTTTACTGGAAATGGATTATATTGAGAGGACAGTGGATGAGTACGGGCAAACTGAGAAGGGAGGTGCTGGAATAGTTCCTTCTGATGGGGGTCTGGAGGACAATGTAGTCTGGTCATTCAGTATATCTACGTTGATCAAGGAGCTTCACAGTACCAACAGTAGAGTCTATGATGCTGTGATAGATAATGCTGGTGAATGGTCTATTGCTAGAAGTGATGGTACCACTACTGCTGCAGCAGAAGCCCTATCAGGCTGGGCGACCCTCGCAAAGACTTCAGGTACTTTGAATAGCTATGAAATACCTACCCAGTCAGACATAGACGATATTGTTCAGGATTTACCACCAGCCATCGTAGAGAAGGTGATGAGAGATACAAACGATGATGGTATCTGGGATACCGCAGTCATTTTGTTTGGTATAACTAGCGAGGTTCCTCCACCTATAATCATAGATGAGGTTGATGAGGCAATGAACAATCGGGGTTGGGGCCTCAACGAGGAGGAAGAAACTGCAGGTACCCGTCCGGACGGACAGACTTTCAGCCGTATGATGCTGACGGGACCAGTACCGGTTACGCAGGCGATTACCGAGCGTTCGTTCTCCGAATTCTGGAGAATCTTCCCGATAGGCGTTGTTCTATGTGCAGTTGCCATATTTTTGATTCAGAAGAAAATCAGGGCTGTCCTGATTTCGGGAGTTCCCACATTGTATTCTATTTTCATAACTTATGGAATTATTGGATGGTCAGGTATTGAGGCAACTCCGACCATTATTGCTCTAGGTCCGATTCTAATGGCACTGGGCGTGGCCTATGGCCTGCACCTTTCCAACCGTTTCACAGAGGAGGAGGGTCCCGACGCTCAAACAAGGATGATGAAAGCCCTTTCGACCACGGGAAAGGCCATTGCACTCTCAGCCTTGACAACAATGATTGGCTTTGGCAGTTTGATGTACACCAATTTAGGACCTGTCTTCACAGTAGGTCTGAGCCTGACTTTAGGTATTCTGGTTTGTCTTCTGAGTACTTTCATAATGGCACCAGCACTGGCTGTCCTGACCGATTATAACTACAGGAAGACAGAGGGTGAATGGCATGGTTTGGCAAGAATCGTAACGAATCACAACAAACCGGTTCTGGCCGTACTTCTGGCAGTTAGTCTCGTATCCATAGGCTTGATACCTGCTCTCAAGACGAACATTGACTATCTTGACATGGTTCCGAACGATGAACCAACTCTGGAAGGTATTGTCAAATATTCCAGAGAATTCAATGCCGGTGCTTTCGGGATGATGATAGCCCGGGGTGACTTTCAGAATGACTATAACCAATCAACCGAAGCCGATGCTGTGGATCACCTTGATCAAATAGATTTGCTAGTGGCAGGTTCTCAAGACGGCAATAGAGATGGATTGAATGATGTTCAAGATGTCACTGCGATATCACTTACGGAAGTTATGAAAGCGGTCAAGTTCTCGACAAATCAGTCGAGTACTCTCAAGACGCTTCTGGAGCTTGTTGATGATGTTCTGAATCTTGGGCTTGATGAGGGATTTGAAAGGTCCTTCTGGGAACTCCTTCATGAAGATTTTATTGCAAGCAATCCGGCTGTGGGCCGTGATTTTCAACAATTCCTGCTTAACGTTTTCTACGACAGTATAACTCCCGAGGCGCTCAGTATGATTATGGATTGTGCTCCCAACGAAACAACCGGCGTTGATTGCAAATTTTCCAAGACTCTTATTTATGTTGATATGCCCCTCAAGGACATAGCGGCCATGGAGTATGCAGTTACAGGAGTAAACGAAATACGGGATGAACACGAATATGCACCTATAGTAGTATCCGAGTTAACTGGTGTCGCAGCGATAGGAACCAGTGTCAATGCACAGTTGATAACATCACAGATAACAACTCTGGCAATTTGCATCTTTCTTGTTGCGTTTGTACTTTCACTGACGTTCCGGAACATCAAATTAGGACTTCTGACCACTCTTCCCGTGTGTTGGGTAGTGGCACTAGAACCTCTTACCTTTGTTGTCTTAGGGCAAGCCCTAAGCTTGGTAACGGTGATGATCGGTTCAATCGTTATCGGTGTCGGTATTGATTTTTCGATTCATATTACCCAGAGAGTTATTGAGGGCGGAATAAACATGCCGAGCATCTATAATGCAACCGCTAAAACTGCTCAGACTCTGGCTGAGGCCACTGCCGTCACGTTGGTTGGTCTTACAGCCGCTTTCTTCATCAATATCTCTGCCTTGTGGTGGTTCGTGTTCATAATTGTGGTACTTCTGATTGCCTCAATGATATCGGCGATGTTCCTGTTGCCGGCGCTTTATTCACAGATAGTGAAGTCTGGCGGGACCCTATCGTGACGGTCATTTCCATAGTCGGTGCCCAGTGGGGCGACGAAGGCAAGGGAAAGGTAACGGATTTTTTGGCTGAGAAATCCAAAGTTGTTGCGCGGTCTCAAGGCG
>CAZXZT010000009.1:0-17731 GCA_964645695.1 uncultured archaeon | reverse complement strand
CTACGAAAACCACCACCGACTGGTGTAGTTAGCGGTCCCTTGATAGCAACCAAATTTTCTCTAATAGAATCTAAGGTCTCATCAGGTAACCATTCTCCGGTCTCTTTGAATGCCTCCTCACCAGCAAGAACCCTCTTCCAAGATATGCTTCTTTCCCCAGAATATGCCTTGATGACAGCAGAATCCAGAACTTTGATGGCCACTGGCGTCACGTCTTGACCTATGCCATCTCCTATTATCACAGGGATTATTGGATTGTCCGGAACGTCCAGATTTCCATCAGTGCAGGTTACTGAGGTTGGACTCATACTCGGGGCTAGACAGGCCTGTATAAATCGACCACGGATGTTATATAACGAACATAGATTCACATTTGTTTCAATGGGAATCCTGAATTATCTTGTTGTAAGAACTGCCCCATGGATGCCGAAATTTGTCGTTGGAAGGGTGGCCTCTCTTTATGTTGCAGGTGATAAATTGGAGGACGGGCTAGAACTATCTCGACTACTCAATTCAAAGGGCTTTTCCGCTACTTTGGATTTATTAGGGGAAGAGGTTAAAAGTAGAAAAGAAACGAATCGAATAAGGGATTCATACTGTGATTTGTTAGAAGGTATTGAAAATTCTGGAATAGATTGTAATGTATCCCTAAAACTCACGGCTCTGGGATTAAGAATAGATAAAGAATTGTGCTGGGATAACCTGACCGTAGTTTTGGACAAAGCAAGAGATTACAACAACTTTATCAGACTAGATATGGAGGACGCGAGCGTAACACAGGCAACAATTAACATGTGTAAGAAAGCGAAGGATTACTATCCAAAGTGCGGTACCGTACTTCAATCCTATATGCGCAGAACAGTGGATGATGTAGAAAGCCTAGCATCACATGATGCTAACATTCGGTTATGCAAAGGGGCATACAAAGAAAATCAAGAAATCGCGTATCAAGGATATCAGGAAGTGAGAGATAATTATCTGAGAGCAGTAAAGGAAATGATGGATCGTGAAATTTACATAGCATTCGCGACCCATGATTCTTGGTTAATAAATGAAATTGAAGATGTGATAAAAGAAAAAAGATATCCTAAAAATATGTACGAGTTTCAAGCGCTGTCTGGCGTTCCAGTTGACAAGATTCTAGAGCGCCTAAGAGATAATGGACACAAAGTTCGATATTATATTCCATATGGTCCAGAGTGGCATGCATATTCACTTAGAAGAATGAGAGAAAATCCAGATATATGGAAACACACCCTTAAGGCGTTCATATTCAGATCTAAACATAGAAATTAGAACGTCAGCTTTTTGTAAAGCACCCGAGTAGCAAAGATATGGCGAGGAGAGTACGGAGAAAAAAGGGAACCCCTAAAGCAGCTATACCTACATACCGTGAAGAGGGTGTTAAAGCTTCCAGGCCAGATACCAGGCCTGCTCTAATCGCATTGCTACTTGTTATACTACTGATTGGTAGTGCATTGTATTTTACATCGATGGTTGAGGAACCTACGGCTGTAGAATACGGAGTGGAAGCAGAGCTCTTGACCAACATGCACAATACAGAGGCAGGATACGACACGGATTTCGTCCTGATAGTGAAAAATACGGGATCCATAGCTGATACCTTCGATATTGGAGTAAAGCGAAATGATGGCGGATTTTTAATAACAATAGAAGAGGGATATGAATCAATAACCCTAGATAAAAACAAGAAGAAGCCAATTTTGGTAAATGTGAAAACCTCTGCCTCTTCCTCAGGATTGCTGAGTTCGACTATGGAGGTGAAATCAAGGGGTGACGGTAGTCAATCAGTTGATGTAAAATTAGATGTCAACACGGACTATGCATTCGGAAACCAGAGTTCTATTGGCGATGCAGTAAAAGTTCACTATGCTGGCATTCTTGCCAGAAATGCCGATCTTTTTGATTCGAGTATGGTGGATATATGGGACAATTACGAATATCGAAAATCGGGAGTTACAGATAGCAATAGGCATACTGACACTCTGGCTGCAAGTAACATAGGATGCGATTCACCAGATACTCATGAAAATTGCGATGGGAGTAGAGGAATGATACCTGGTTTTGATGCAAAGATGGTTGGAATGTACGAAGGACAGTCACTGGCTGTAAGAATCCCTGCCAAAGATGCATACGGAGAAACTGGAACAAGCGAACTGGTCGGAGAAGATCTGATATTCACTATCGTAATGGTCAGTATAGATTAATAGTTCCTTTAGAGATTATACCGCAAAACTTCCGAAATCACGACAGAATACACAAATTTCTGGACCTCCTGAAGGCTCACCACAGGATGGACATGCAGATAATTCGGGAGGGGCGGGAGTTTTCGCCCTTATTTTCTCCATACCATTGAGTAGAGAATGACGTGTCCCAGGTTGTTTGTATTCCATTTCAAGTAATATCTTACGGAAGAAATTCCTTTGAGCCTGGCCTGCATAGGGACAATTTCCATCATGAAATTTCATTCCTTTAAGAATTGCATAAAGATATACCTCCTGCTCCGGCAAACGTCGCAAGGGAAGCAATCGAGGAATAAAACCCGACTGGACATGTCTGTGTGGTGCCATTCTGACAAGACGTGGAACATCGCCTCTAGAATGGTTCATGAGAACCGTTTGAGAAAAATCATCGAGATTATGCCCCAAGACCATGCAATCAACTTTGGCATTCCTAGCAATATTGTTGAGCGATCTGCGCCTCAAGACACCGCATGGTGAACACGGGGAACCGGCAGGAGGGTTCTTTTCCAAAAGTTCGCCCAGTGTCATTCCTATCAATTCCTTGTAAGATAAAATCTTCATTTCCACTCCTAGGTCTGAGCAATTTTTCCTAGCATGCTCCAGTGACTCGGAACGATAGTCCTCAATGCCTTCATCGACACAAAGACCAATGATTCCAATCCCTCTATTCCTAGAATACTTGTTCAATAGGTGTAGAGCAACTGTGGAATCCTTGCCTCCAGAAAGGCCAATTCCGATTCTATCGATTTTCAATTGTGAATTGGACCTCAGATGATTAATTTGGTTACGCAATTCCTTATCTGCATTCCTTTCAAAGGATCTAAAGAAACATTTCTTGCATAGCAGTTCTCCCGAATAACGACGACTTATCACAGGCTCAACTTTACATGATTTACAAGGCACATTCAAGCATACATGCTTCTTTATATTGCTTGAAGGTTACCACAAGTATGACGCAGAGATGACACTATAATAATTATAAAAATATTATTTAGACGCAGAAAACGGGTCAAAAAACGTTAAGTTTATATACTGCGTTCTCCTAATCAGGAATAATATGGCACCTCTAGGACCTCTAACTACAAACAGATTGACCGTCCGCTTAGATCCGGAAAGGGCAGCCAGACTCGAGTACTGGGCAACGGAAAATCCGATAAAAATAAAGTCATACAATCAATTAATTCAGGAGGCTCTCGACGAGTATCTAGATCGGAACACAGCTTCGCCAACCGAAGGTTCCGTCTCTATAACAATGCCCGAAAAGGTTAGAGACAAACTGCACAATCTTCAAGAACATGGATACGGAAGCATAGATCAACTAGTTTGCGATGCCGTTAACAGATATTCCATTATAAAATTAAATGAAGAAAAAGATTACCAGTTTCTTAGCAACGAAGTCAACACTGTAGCCAGTCGCAGAAAAATGGTATTCTCGGATTATGGGAGCGACTGAAAATCCATGATGGATCGACTTGAAAATTTCGACAGCAGTGATCTGATGGAATTTATTGCGCCCCCTAAAATAAAGATAGTAGGTGTTGGTGGTGCAGGCAACAACACTCTGAACCGGCTCTATTCTCGCAAAATAAAAGGTGTAGAAACCTTTGCATTGAATACGGACGCCATACATTTGAATAATTGCCAAGCCCACTCGAGAACGGTCCTGGGAGCAAAGATAACACAAGGAAGAGGAGCTGGAGGAGATCCTCATCTCGGAAAGAGATGTGCCGAAGAAGACCAGGAAACTCTGGAAAATCTGGTAGAGGGAGCTGATATGGTGTTCGTAATTGCTGGTATGGGTGGAGGTACAGGTACCGGTGCAGCCCCAGTCATTGCACAATATGCAAGGGACACAGAGGCTTTGGTAGTCGGTGTTGCAGTCTTGCCTTTCAAAACCGAAGGAATAAAAAGACGTGAAAGTGCAATCAAGGGATTGCTCAACCTGAAGAACAGTTGTCATTGCGTTATAGAACTAGATAATGAGAAACTCAATGATGTTACAAAAGGCAAATACCCTATGGGGAAAGCATTCGAAGTTATGGATGACCTAATAACTGAAACCGTACAGTCCTTGTCAGAGATAGTAACCGAACCATCGACAATCAATGTAGATTTTGCTGATCTCAGAAAAATTGTAGAAACTGGAGGCAACGCAAAGGTTCTCTATGGTGAATCTGAAAGTTCTGAACCTGGAAATGTTCTTGATGCTGTTCTGTGCAATCCTATTCTTAGTCCCCTAGTAGGTCCTCATTATCAGGGCGCAGAAGCCGTACTGTTACACATATCCACTGGTAATGAACTTACATTGAACAGTTGCCATGAAGTTGTCTCGGCTCTGGAGTATGAACTCTCCGATGATGTCAATCTCATCTGGGGCCTAAGAACTGATGATTCTATGGGTTCCAGAGTAAAAGTCGTTATGCTAGTCGCTTCCATCCCCGAAAGCGAACTTGAAATAGAAGACGTCAAAGAAAGCCTGACGTCTTTGGGCGAATCTGTCCAGATGATCAACTGACTGTTATCACACCTTCGCTACAAGTCACATGCCAAACCATAGGAATGAGGCTTGTAGCACCACAACCCTGCCTACGCTGAGAGAACACTTTCAAAGCAGTAGCTATACCTGCGTATGTCGCAGGGGAGCAAGAAAGAGGACCTTAGGTCCTCCCTCCAGCACCCAATTCCTATAGCTTGGAAGGAAATTGCTTACTCTTCTTCTTTCTGTCGGAGAGCAATGCCAACAGCAGCCAACAGGCCACTCAAGGTCATACTCATCAATGACAGCGAGAAAGAAGGTACGGTGTTCACTTCTCTCACAGTTGTTATTGTGATCGGAACACGATTATTGTTCTCGTTTTCCTCGGCAACATCTTCTTCCGTATCAACAGCTAGATAGAAGTTATACGTACCGCTATTGGCATCACCTGGGCCTTGAGACATGCCCAATTGTGCCGCAGTAGCCTTGAAGGAAATATACTTCTTGTTACCCTCTACGATAATTTCAGCACCTTCAGCTGTAGTCTTTGTATCATCTATTAACCAGCCACTATTGGTCCAATAGATTCCAACTTGAATAGCCGCAAGAGGAATGCCAGCATCGTTCAATAGTCCAACTTTGAAAGATCCGACTGTCTCAGTGCCATCGTTCAATACCTCAAACATGAAACTGAAATACGGATCATCGTCTCCTCCAGTCTGCTTGATCCAGCCAGAACCCTGTTCACCAAATCCTGTGGCGGCTGCAATGTATCTTACATCGCTTCCGATTTGAAGATCTGGCTTTTCGATATTCATAGATGCCGTACAATGATCAGCACCATCACAACTAGTGAAAGTGTTGTCATAATCTGCCCAAGAACGAGCATTGACCTGAATATAGTATTCTCCAGGTGGAGCCCACTCAGCAACACCAACCTGAACTGTCACTGCAGTAGTGACTACTGAACCTGGATCTGCAAAGTTGATAGGTTCAACCGGTTTTCCTTCGGCATTGTCCCAAGATGACTTGGTCGGGTTGTTTATTGCCCAACCTGTCGGGGAAATGCACTCAGTAGCCCCACTTGGCCATTCTACTATGCCACCCGCGGGACATTGGCCACTAGTATCCGCAAAGAGGTAGGCTTGATTGTCATCATCGCCATCTCTGTTCGGATCTTTCGCAGCGCCACCCCAATACGTTCCTGTCGGCCTGACAGTCACTGCAGTATCTGGACCTACCTGAAGAATCGATTCCATCGAAATCTTAAAGGTTTCTGATCCTACTGTCAGAACGCTCAGACTTCCCTGGCCTCCAGGGAATTGCATGACAAAGTCAACCACGGGATAATCCGCAGATGCCCCGAAATTGTTCGTTTTAACATTGTAGGTAATCTGGTTGAAATCACCAGTCGAAGAGGATGGTTCTGCACTCTGAGTAGGTGGATCTATACTCTTGACAGCAACCTCATAGCTCCCTAAGCCAAAAACACAGGGATAGAACGCGGTAAAAGTTCCAGCATCACCACTACCCGTATTGGTCGCTCTCAGACGAATCTGCATGGTACCGCCCACATATTTGTCCTGCAGGGCCGTACCTTCACTGTTCGTCAAATCCTCGACGACTCCTAGATCGGCAAAGAAAGTCTGTTTGGTTGCGTTATCAAAGCTACTACTCCCAGTCCAACTGTCCGGTAAATCCGTTCGGTTGTCACCAGGTATACTATACAAGGTAGACAACTGGTCTGCAGCTCTCCAATGAATATCGTACCAAGCACCGCTACTACCGGCCCTGACCTGAGCTATCACCACAGCGTCCGTCAAATCATACTCGGCCTCTACAACCAGGAAAGGCTTTTCGTTCCAGACTTCAAAGACATCAGAAGTTAGGTCCCCATTTTGTATTCCATCCCAAACATAGGAACCCTTGCTCCAGCCATCACCCATTTCTGCGCCAGTTCTGATATCGGGAGTTTCTCCTTCTCCATCTCCCCACTGGTCTCCATTCAGAAGTGTGGCACCGATTACAATGGATATCGTCCTAACGTTATCTGATGGGTTTTCATCACTGGTTCCTTCACCTACCCCTGTATCCTGGGCTCTCTTTGCTTCAATTCTCAGGTAGTAAATTCCAGGAGAAAGCGGTACGTCGTTGCCATCACCGGTAAATCCCCAAATCCAATCCGTACCTGCGGTAGTTGGATCAATTGTGTACTCTTCACCTTTTCCAAGTTCAACTGGTATGGTCGTGAACTGGAACGGCTGGTCGGGGTCGCCAGGCCAAACTCGAATACCATTCGAGTCCGTCATAGTCGCTTTGACTACTATGTCTTCCTGAGGCTCCCTGCCTACTCCTCTGACCGTTATAGACAAATCATGAGTTTCACCTGATGCTGCATAGCGTTCGGTTGTAACGTCCACTATGGCTAGATTGTTACGATACTCATTACCAATAACCATGATGTCATCCAGCTGAACTCCCTTGAACTCCGTGCCACCGCCAGTTGCGGTCACGACCCTGAAGTCAATCCAGGTCTGATAGCCTTCAAAGGCTTCTAGGGACAGTTCTTCAACAACCCAGTGCTCACTTTCGGAACTATCCCACGTGCACGGGTTTCCTCCTTCTTGAACCCAATCCGTGGCAGAACACTTGCCGTCATATGTCTTTAAAACAGTCCAAGTTCCCGAAGACATCGCCTGATCGCTATCGAAATCAGCAGCAGCCCTCACCTCAAGGCGATCGCCATCTGCAAAATCCCATTTGAGAGCATACCCAAGATACGGCTTGAAAGCCGCTCTGAGATCAATGTTGACATCTAGGGCAAACTCAGTACCTGTGTGTCCGTCCCTGTCGTACATGTCCTGCGTGACTAGGCTATCATCGGCACCTGCACCATACGTTGAAGTGTCTCCATCTTTGGAATATTGCCAGATCATCTCACCCGAATACGCGTTATTATTGATATCACGCATTTTCCACTCGTTATCCGAAGTGGACTGCCTCTCAACCTTGGTATAGGCGTAAATCGGCACTGTAGTGTCATCACTAGAATCCTCAGTACCCTTGTCATCGATGTACGTTCTAGCGTCATCCACATTATCGTAGAAGAAAGTGTCGAACACACGGAATTGCACGGACAGGGAGTTGTTCCACGGGAAGTAGTCTCTGGCCTCAGGCACTAATGCCTCTACCGTGGCTGTATAAGTATTAGCCTCGGGAGTCCCAAATACTGCGAATAACTCGTTCTCTTCGGGCTTTGCTATAAAGTTACCATAAATCGAGTCCCCGTCAAGGTTCTGAACCGTAGCAATCTGTTGCTCATTCAGAGACTCGCCTTCCAGCAGACCTGAATGATCATAACCCTGCATATCGGTAACACTGAACTGGACGCCTACAGAGGTCCAGTCCGATTCACCTGCATTTACGAGCGTGGCGTTAATCTCTCTCCAGAGACTGCTACCTTTATTATCCGTAACTGCAAAATCGTTGTCAACGGTAATGTCTGAAATTGCAACATCGCGAGTTATCTGTTCCGTACCACGGAAAACAATCTCGTCTATCCACCAACCATTGTATGGACGGCTAGAACTTTCTGTATTCTGATCATTGTCAGCGTCTGCCTGAACTCTCCACCATACGGTCTCTGCACCTTCTCCATACCAGCTAGAAGCA
This sequence comes from uncultured archaeon, assembly GCA_964645695.1. Lineage (GTDB taxonomy): Archaea > Thermoplasmatota > Poseidoniia > MGIII > CG-Epi1 > CG-Epi1. Next base: position 9,319 of record CAZXZT010000009.1, on the reverse strand, counting down.
AGCGTATAGCCCTGGTACTTGGCATTAGAACCACCCCAGAGATACCATGCTCCCTCACCCGGACAGAATCCGGTGTAACTGATTAAGTTTGTCCATGTGGTCCCGTCCTTGGAAATCTGCATGCGGAAATAATCCCCAGATTCCATACAGCCACTGAAAAGCATGCCTACCACAACCTCATCCATAGCACTCAGGTCAAGAGGAGGGGAAACAAACCAGTCATCCTGATTGGGTTCCATTGTAAACTTTGGACATCCACTATCTGACAGTGAACTACTGCCCCATTGACAGCTCTTGTCGCTACCGGACTTGTACCAGCCTTTGGAAGTTGCCATTCCCAATGAAGACTACCCCTCCATGAAGACTGTTCCGTATGTCTTGTTCAGTGTACCGCCATTCGCAAGGCAGGTATCGGCATCTACTGCCCATCCACAACCATCAGCATCAGTATCGTAGCTGGTGGTGCGATGGAAATTGACATGATCCAGACTGGGCGAATTAGCATGGGTTCCTCCTGTCTCATCGCCAAATGTAATCGAAGGACCTATCTCATTGTCAGGATGCTCGCCATTCTCAATCCACTTCCCAATTCCCACTTCAGCCTGAACGTAGTTGTTGGGAGAGCCCTGATCTCCAGCGTGTACCACTTCGGCTACAATCTTGTCCATTCCGGCACTCGTGAAAATAACGTCACGTGCATTATTTTCGTTAACACCGTCATATATTCGTTGCAACCTGTCATTTTCCTTGTTGAAAGTAAAGATAACACTGTCACCGGGAGATATTTGATCCGGAATGTGCATGGCGTGTCCTTCCGGGAAAGCTCTAGTGTCAAACGTGCTGTCAAACAGGACCTGACCAAATTCATTCTTCAGCTTGAGATGAACTGCCGTACTGGCCTGCGGAAGCATTCCATAGTTGGTAACCGTTATCTTGATGTCGACCGGAACCATAGCTTCCACTGATCTCCAGTACTGGACGTGGTTCGGTATGTCTACGCCACCAATCCCGATATCGACGTTCTTCGTAGTCTCCTGAGTCACTTCCATCCAGGAAAGAATTGTCGCGAAGAATTTGGCTCTGTCTGATCTCAGATTGAAAACACCAATCTCGTCAGCAAAGTGAAATGCCTTGTGATCCTGAAGTCCGTCCTGTTGGCCGTCGCCTCCTGCATAGTTAGGGCCTGGGAACTGAACTGCATGCCATTCATGGCCATGCGGTGCATCCTTGTGCGCGTCATACCAGAAAGCCCCTATTGCAGTGTCATCGTAAGGCTTGATACCACAGGGTCTGTCCAGATAGTGAAGTCCTGCAGAATCTGTAGCAAGTTCCTCACCCTCAAAAATAGAGTCATCGACTCCTTTCATAGGGTTGGAGGTGCCATCTACTATAAGGTAGGAAGACGACTGTGTATCAGAATGGAAGTACTGGTTTTCGAATCCACCAGAATAAGCATCCACCCAGTCAGTCATTTGTGTTGAAAGTATCATATTTCTGCTGGTCACCGGTACACAGAAATCACCATCGCCGAACTCGCTATCTGTTTCACCACAGTGTCCGTCTAGGTATTGACCCAGAATTCCGGTTTCGGCGCTCGAGAATATCTGAGTATTCCAGCCCGAGTACCATATAATTGCCTCGTAATCGTCAAGCATCGATAGACCGGTATCGCCACCAGGAAGCTCCTTAGGAGTTCCGCCCCATCTTCCAGCTCGGTAAACATCGTACGAATAGCCACCGTCATTCAAAGCAGTAGCAATATGGGATGCTTCAAGCCATGGACCGGACATCCAATTCTCTCCGTCATCATCGACCAGCAGGATCTTGGCCTGTCCAGCATCCTGTCTGGCTGGTTTGAAAGATCCATCCGCCATGACCGTCACTATGGGCTCTTCCTGATCCGGGACGACCATGTTGGCCACGTGGTAAGCCTCTACACCCTCTTCAGATGGAGCTAATACTGCTTCACCAAGAGTGATGCCTGAATCGGCTTCATTTTCTTGCTCATCGTTGGGTCCCGCTGAAGCCAGCAGCGTAAAACTGCTGAAAGCCAACAAGACTACAACAAAGACTGCCGTCATTTTCCCGTATAGGGAAACTGACATTGATTCGTTTGCATTCATTTTTGCACACCTTCTCGTTTTGTCCTATCACCGTACTATCGGAATAGAAACGGTCTACCGTTATTGACATGGTCTTAATAAAATAAATCCTGCTTTTTTGCAACTTATATAAAAACTTACTGGTTTCTATCTTGGACATTGGAAATCGCTCTCCTTATGTCGAAAACCATGAGTGAAGTATCTGGTGAGTACGGATGGACCTCCCGTGTCCCCGTACATTCGAACCCAGAATCAAAGCTACTCATTACATTCAAACTTCCATCCTTGGGAGCCATGCAATAGAGATGAATGCAACCTCCTGGCCTCACTAAAGGGCTGAGGATGCCAACATAGGAAAGTGACTTGGTAGGATTGTTCATTATTATTCTGTCATATTTACCCAGACTTATGATCGCATCCTCTATTCTGGAACAGATAAATTTGTAGCTTGACTTGGGAATACGATTCAAACTGAAATTTTTATGAGCCCACTTCTCTGACTCCGGATTGGAATCGACGGCTGTGACCTGGCTACCTCCTCTGGCCAGAGTGACCGAAAACGGAGCCACGCCTGCGAAAGCATCCAGTATTTTTTCTCTGGACTCAACCAAATTGAGGATACGTTGTCTCTCCATGGCTAATCGTGGTGAGAAGTAGACCTTTGATACATCCAACTTGAACATCAGGCCGTTTTCCTTGTGAAGCGACACAAAACCAGGCTCGCCTCCAATAAGCTCCAGCTTTCGGATTCTGTGCTCGCCTTCAACTCCCAAATCCAGAGCAACCTTGGCGATATTCGGATTGCTATCCAGAAGAGCTCTGGCAATAGAATCCGAGAATTCGATTATTTCTTCGGGTAGACGAATAATCGCTATATCTCCAAAAACTTCGAAAGCCCGGGGTGCAAGTTTCCTGATATCCTCAGATAAACGGCTTCTGTAGTCTCTTGAGGACCTGCTGGTGGATAAGCCTTGGCATTCAACTATGTCTCCCTCAACTTCAAAATTAAGTGGCCAGAACACAAAACCTTCCTTTTTCACCGGCAGGAAATCGTTGTTCAGGGCGCTAATGGATTTTAAAAATTCCTTTGACTCCTGAGCTTCGCTATCCGGGACTTTCAGATGTTTTATCAATCTATAGATTCTCTGTAGGACTCGGCATCCAGCAAACCCCTAATTTCACCTTGAGGTTCAATCAGAACCATCCAGCCGAATTCATAAGGAGATTCATTGACCAACTCCGGTGATTCCTCCAATTTCTCGTTTATAGATACGATCTTCCCTGAAATAGGTGCATATATGTCACTGGCCGCCTTTACGGATTCAGCCACAGCCATGACCTCACCCTTGGCAAATTCGGCACCGACTTCTGGCAATTCCACAAAAACGACGTCAGACAATGCATCCTGTGCATAATCCGTAATCCCAGTCCTTGCCTTTCCATCCTCCTGAACTTCGAGCCATTCGTGTTCTTTGGTGTAACTCAGACCATCCGGAATTAGACTCATAAGAATGGAAGTCGCACCACGCGCCCGTTTAAGTTGTTATCGCGCACCACAACGCTAACACTTGAATTGACAGGAAGGTTCAGATAAGCCAGACCAATTCCTTTTCTGATCGATGGTGACATGGAACCACTCGTCAAACGGGATACCTCGCTACCTTCGTGTAAAACGGCGAAACCCGGTCTGAGAACGCCTTTATCATCAAGCATTATCCCACTTAAGCGAGAGTAAGAAGTACCCTTTTGAGAGACAAGGGCTTCCTTCCCAAGGAAATCGTGTTTCCAATCGATTACCCAGGAATAACCCGTCTCCAAAGTTGTATAGTTTCGATCAAAATCCTGACCGGATAACAGATATCCTTTTTCCAAACGCAAAGTGTCGCGAGCACCCAGACCTACTGGTTCAGCACCCATTTCAATCAAGGACTCCCAATGTTCTGCTGCTTCGTCCGATGGGCCGATAATCTCACACCCCTCCTCCCCCGTATAACCAGTACCACTGACAATTGTGTTGCCATCTCTCACTAGCCGGAAGGGATTCACGGAAGTGTTAAGATGCTGACCAAGCAACCGGGGGGCTTCTGGTCCCTGCAGAGCTATACAAAAAAAATCGCTGGACCGGTTTCGAATGTGGACATCGAAATCCTTGGAATTTTCAAGTAGCCATGACAGTACTGTACTTATCATCGATGCATTTGGTACAACCATGTATTCATCCGATGCAAAAGTATAGGCTATTACATCATCAATTATCCTTCCGTGGTTGTCCAAAATGTGACAGTACCGGCAGTCTCTGTCCTTCTGACGTCGCATGTCCCAGGTTGTAACATATGATAGGAATTCTACCGTTTCGGAACCAGTGACCAATATCTGGCCCATGTGGGATACGTCAAATATGCCGGCACGTCCTCTTACCGCATTGTGTTCGGCAATAATCCCACCATACTGAATCGGCATTTCCCATCCGGCAAAATCTGTAATTTTAGCTCCATGTCTCAGATGATGCTCAAACAAAGGTGTACGATTGGTACTCACTAAACCTTAGATGGAGCGGTCTCCAAAAACCCTCGGGCGTCAATCTTATATGGGAACCCATTTGAACTGAACCGTGACTTCTTCTGAAGATGAACAATCGCAAGTTATTCAGAAAGAATCTGCTGAAGAATCTAAGACTGAAGAAGTAAGTAGCACAGAAAAACCAAAAAAAAGTAGGGGAGCAAAGTCTAAAAAGAAAGGGGCTGGCAAAGAAGAGATTACTCTAAGGGTCACTTTACCATACAAACCAAAAGGGGAAATGTTTGCTGTGGCCGAAACCTTCCAAGGTGGTTCAAGACTACAAGTTATTTGCGAGGACGGGGTGCGTCGAATGGGCAGAATTCCTGGGAAATTGAGACGAAGAATGTGGGTTAGAGAAAATGATCTGCTAATTGTAGTGCCCTGGTCTTTCCAAGACAGCAAGGCCGATGTTAAATTTCGATACACTCCAACCCAGACTTCCAACTTGAAGCGTCGGGGAAAGATACCTGAGATACTAGACATCTACTGATAATGCAAAATAAAATCCAAGATATCGATTGGGCTCTAAGCAGACTGAGGAATACGACCAGAGATAATGAATCGCGCAAAACAATAGATGATGTATTCGATGAATACACTCTCAAAAACATTCAGAGACTGTTCAGCCAAGGCGTTTTGACCACAATCGAAAATATGATTGCAACTGGTAAAGAGGGAAACCTGTTTCGAGCAAAGACCTTCGATGGCAGAAACAGAGCCGTAAAGATATATCGATTGAACACCGCGACGTTCCGTAAACTAGACAAGTACATTGAAGGTGATCCAAGATTCAGAAATACAGGTAACAGCCATCGTGACAGAGTATTCACCTGGGCCCAGAAGGAATACAAGAACCTGCATTCCATGAAATCCGCAGGTGCAAAAGTTCCACGGCCTTTCCACGTTTACAAAAATGTAGTTGTGATGCAATACATGGGATGGCGATATCGGCCTTATCCTCCTGTTAGAGAATTACCGCCACGAGATCCAGAAGATTTTCTGGAAATGCTGATTGAAAGTATCAAGGCCTATCGTTCCAGAAATTTAAGTCATGGGGACTTAAGCGAATACAACATACTGAATGTCAGAGAAAAACCATGTATTATTGACGTAGGCCAGGCTGTTCCAAAAGAGCATCCAATGTACGATGAATTGCATGAGAGAGACATGAAAAACATGTACATGTACTGGAAAAAACACGTTAGCGGACTGAAGAAAGAGGCGTTTGATTGATGAATTTTATCAGGGTGCCTATTTCCAGAGTGGGGGCTGTAATCGGACCAAAAGGCAGGACGAAGAGAAAACTGGAAAAACTTAGCGGTTGTGTTTTGAATATTGATTCGAAAGATGGTGTTGTTGAAATATCATCGCCAAACGAAAAAGATGCATTGAAAGGGCTACAAGTAATAAGCGCCGCCAGAGCCATAGGGAGAGGTTTCAACCCTGAAAAGGCCTACCAGCTACTAGAAATGGATTATTATCTGGAAGTTGTCGACATTAAAGACTACATTGGAAGATCAAAAAAGAGACTGGGTACTGTGAGAGGGAGATTAATCGGAAAAGAAGGGAAAACACGGCATATTATTGAGGATATGACGGGATGTGATTTGGCAATCCAGGGACATACTGTATCCATAATTTCTGACCTAGAGGGATTGGAAGCTGCAAAAGTGGCAGTCTCCATGGTTCTGGGTGGTTCCGAACATGGTTCGGTATACAAGTTTTTAGAAGGGTTCAAAAGGCAGAATCGATGATTGGTGGCACTGCTATTTGATAAAGGTTACTGCTTAATTTTATATAATTGCCATGTCTGCAGGAGCCACAATTTGTGCAGATTTTGGATTCTGCAATTTTTGTAAAGGTGATAAATAATGACAAACAAGAATCGAATGATATACTGGCCTAATATCAACAAAATTTTGGACCTTACGGGAGAGAGGTGTCGGAAATGAAGATAACTTTCCTAGGAGTAGGAGAGGGGTTTGACGAAGATTACACTCACACGTGTATTCTAGTAGAAGCTGCTGGAAGAAGAATGCTGGTTGACTGTGGGGCTACGGCACCGCCTTCAGTCTGGCACAAATCACAAAGACCGGATTATCTAGACGGGATATTCATATCTCATTTTCATGCAGACCATGTATTCGGCCTGCCGGCATTGATGATGAGAATGCAAGAGGACGGAAGAACTAGGCCCTTCTATCTTTTCGGACCAGTAGGCACACAACGAAACGTGGAAAGGTTAATGGAAGTAGCCTATCCCTCAATGGTAAACAACCTGCCTTTCACACTGAGATATAGAGAACTGCAAAGATCCCATAGATGGGATGACTGGAATCTAAGGGTAGTTAACACCAGACATTCGGTCCAGAATCTGGGTCTTAGGCTGGAGGCTGGAGGTCCTACCAAGGTGTTCTGTTATTCAGGTGACGGAATGTTTACTCCGACAGCATCCAAGCTCTATACCAATGCTGATTTGCTAGTCCATGATTCCTACAGTCAGGATGGAACTGTCCAGAACTTCAGAAAAGAGACTGTTACCATCGGGACAAAAACACACTGTTCGATGCAACAGCTGGAAAGACTGGATGACATGGCCCGGCCGAAAAAGATGGCGCTCATTCATGTAAACCGGACCTTGCGCAAGAACAAGCGCGAAATATTGAAAAAATACAAGCAGAGAAGATGGATTATGCCGGAACCAGGAGATGTAATCGAACTTTAGATGCATCGGTTGGTACAAATAGTTCGATTTGAATCTGCACGTAAGTTGCCGGAAGTACCCAAAGGGCACCCCTGTAGCAATTTATACGGACTGGCATTCAAACTGGAGATTCATATTGAAGAAGAGATTAATCCCAAAACTGGATTTGTGGTCGATTTTTCCGAAATTGAGAACAACTTTGAGCCTATAAAAAAGAAGATAGATCATAATTACCTGAACGATATCGAAGGCTTGGAAAACCCTACCACCGAGATTCTGGTGAAGTGGATCTGGGAAAATTTGAAGCCCAAGGTTGCAAACCTTGTTAAATTGATACTCTGGGAAAATGAGGTGTCAAGGGTAGAATACAGCGGAAACTAGTGCCTACGACGCGTTACGACAGATACCAAGGTGATAAGTAATAATATGGCAATCGAATCCAACGAGGTCAGTAGCGGGCTTTCCTCATCAAATGAATTGCTGGCAAGGACCACTGTTATCTGACGAGATATCGAATCGGAGGCACCTCTGGAATCAACTGCAGTAAGTGTAATCACGTGCAGGCCATCGCTAAGGAAGACTTCCGTAAAGAAATTAGGTGTCGTATAAAGCTCGCCATCAATACTGCTGGACCAAGTGAAAATCAATTCATCGTTGTCCGGGTCTGTTGAACCCTGAGAAGAAAGTTGTACTGGTTTGTCGTTGCGATATTCTGTTCCAGTTTGAGGAGACGCCATTACTGCAATAGGTCTGCCGTTGTCTGTCTGATCATTGACTGTGATAATCACCATGTCCCCCGATGACGAACGGACGCCCGCATCATCCTCAACATTCAAAGTAACCTCATATTCTCCAGGCTCTTCAAAATAATATTCAATCCAGGAGTCAGGAATCCAATCAGTTTCCTTTCCGTCACCAAATTCAAAATGATATTTGACGACTGCGGAATCATCCGATGATCCGTTGCCCGAGAAGACAATTTTTTCGTTGGAATATATGTCGTAGTTATTGGCTTCGAGATTAGCCGTAGGTCTCCGGTTCGTTCCATCATTTGTGACCTCGACATCGACTGCATAAACAGCTGAAAAATTGAAACCGTCGAAAGAACGGGCTTCCAGCGTGTAGCGCCCATTCAAATCCAAACTGGTGTTCCAGGCCCATATCCAGTTCTGATAACCATTTGCCCTTTCCCAGGCATTAGGTACCACGCGAACCTCGACGTGATCAACAATATTGTTGTCGCTAGCGGTTCCTTTAACGACGACCAGATCGGAAACAATCTCATTTTGGTAAGGTTCGGTTATGAATACCAGTGGTGGTTGTGAATCGACAAAATCATCGACAACCACCGTTACTTGAAATTCCTGATTCGAAAGATCCTCGTCTTGTGGCGTAACGCCTTCAATGCTGGCTTTCAGGACATGGGTGCCAGCCTCGGCTATCCATTTTGCTTGGGCATTGGCTGCCGAATCAGATTCCATAGCCTGAGAATCATGGACTGACTGGAACAGTACTCCATCGCTTGAGAAGTCAACGCTGTATTGACGTGCCGGTCCTGGCCCCTGATTAACAACCCGAGCAGTTACTGAAACCTCCTGGCCTTCCAGAATTACATCGGGAACCACCAATTCTTCAATCAGAAGATCTGGAAGGTCCGTAAAAGATGCGACCGTGAGTTTGCGTTCGGTTGCCCGCATATCATTCAATGTATAAACAACAGTAACAGGTATAGCCTCATTGAAGGAAGGAGCCTGGATATCAAATTCCAAAACCGGAAGACTAGTGGCGATCGATCCGGCATCTAATTGTCCAGTGTAGTTGAAAGTGGCTTCAATAACCCACTGACCACCAGCCACAGAGACTGGTTTGAGACTGGCCTCTCCAGACACTCCTGAAGTTGCTCCAGCATCTATAGAAAACTTGGTTGGTTCTGGCCATTCACTTGAATAACGCA
>CAZXZT010000008.1:0-18206 GCA_964645695.1 uncultured archaeon | reverse complement strand
TACGCCTGATTTCGATTCCGTTAGCAACGGTTAGCGATTTCTGGAGAAAAGACAAGATGCCAAAGCATAACAAACCGAATCGCGGATCCATGGCATACAGCCCTCGGAAGCGAGCACGCTCCGAGACGCCCCATATCTCTAGCTGGGCTATTAGTGATAGCGACGAACCAAAAGTACAGGGATTCGCAGGATACAAGGTCGGGATGAGTCATATCATGGCTGTAGATTACAGGAAGAAATCAACCACTGCCGGACAGGAGGTAAGGATGCCCGTAACTGTGGTGGAAGTTCCACCCATGAAGGTCATCGCCACCCGTGGATACGTCAAGGACAGTTATGGTCTAAGAACTCTGACCGAAGCGTGGGACAAGAAGCTGGACCCCGAATTGGAACGTCGGATACCCATGCCCGAGGAACACGATGCCAAGGTAGCCTGGAAAAAAATGAAGGACAATGATCTGGAAGAGATTCGGTTGCTAGTCCAGACCCAACCCAAAATGGTTGCAGGCATACCAAAAAAGAAGCCCGAGATAATGGAAATGGCTGTTGGCGGGGGTTCTGTTGATGAGCAAATGAAATTTGCCAAGAAAATGCTTGGCAAGGAATTGACTATCAACGATTTTACTGAAGATGGAGAAATGCTGGACGCCGTGGCTGTCACCACAGGATACGGTTTCCAAGGCCACGAAAAGCGCTGGGGTGTCAAGTTGCTTACACACAAGAATTCTAAACACCGCAGAATGATAGGGAATTTGGGGCCATTCAGTCCCGGGTACGTCGTATCTACAGTGCCACAGGCAGGACAGATGGGATATCATCAGCGTACCGAATACAACAAGAGATTACTGAAGATTGGGGACAACCCGGATGAGATTAATCCGAAAGGCGGGTTCATGAACTATGGAATGGTCGGTGGGACCTATGCGCTTCTTCACGGTTCATTGCCTGGACCGGCAAAGCGCCTTGTACGTTTCAGAAAAGCCTTGAGATTCCACGGCAAGGACACGGACGCAACTGTTGCGCCAGAAATAACGATGGTCTCGCAAGAGAGCCAGCAAGGGGTGTAGGATGAAAGTTCCTGTCTACTCCATGAAAGGTAAGGCTTCGAAAAGCTCGGCCACGCTCCCATCGGCCTTCGATGAACCAGTTAGGCTGGATCTTATACGAAGAGCTGTCAAGGCTGCCCGGGCTAACCGCAGACAAGCCTACGGTGCTTCGAAAAGGGCAGGTCTACGACATTCTGTGTCGTGGCCCGGCAAAGGACGTGGCATGGCCCGTACACCACGTAAAAATGGTGGCGGAGGACGTGGTGCCGAGGCTCCGAATACCGTTGGAGGCAGGCGTGCTCATCCTCCCAAAGTCGAGAAAGAATGGGACCAGAAGATAAATTCCAAGGAAAGGAAAAAGGCCTTTCGTTCCGCTCTGGCCGCAACCTCTCAGGAAGCCTATGTGCATGCTAGGGGGCACGTTATACCCAATAAGGCCAAGCTTCCCTATGTGGTCGATAACAAGATTGAAAGTATCGCTGGTGACCATGAGGGCGAATCCCTTACCAAACGGGCAATGTCCCTACTGGATGGTCTTGGAATCGGAGAGGATGTCAACCGAGCCCACTCCGGAAAAGGAATAAGAGCTGGCAAGGGGAAACGGCGTGGACGAAAATATCGCAATCCTCGTTCAGTTCTGGTCGTACTTTCCGAAAGCAATGGCTCCGAGAGAGCTTTCCGTAATCTATCTGGTGTGGACGTAACTACTGCCAGAGATCTCAACACTGAGCTTCTGGCACCTGGAGGCGATCCCGGAAGATTAGTGGTATTCAGCAAAGCTGCCGTATCAGCCTTAGGAGAAAGGCTATGAGTGACCACAAAGTGATTCTCAGCCCCCGATCCAAGGAAAGAGCATTGTACATGCTTGAACAGAACAAATTAGAATTCTATGTTTCACGTACTGCATCCAAGCATGATATTCGTGGAGCTATCCGGTCTCTCTTTCAGGTGGAAGTGAGCAAGGTCAACACGAGGATTACCAAGGAAGGCAAACTGGCAATCGTCAGACTCGCGGAAGGTCATTCCGCCGAAGATTTGAGCAATCGGTTAGGAATATTGTGATAATATGGGAAAGCGAATAATACCTAGGAGACGCGGACGTGGGCATCGTTACAAGGCCACGGACAATCGTTTCAAGGGAGATGCGCGACATCCCAGAGCAAAATCCTCAACAGGGAAGGTTGCAGAACTGGTGCATGACCCTGGCAGGACTGCACCGCTCGCAAAGATAGACGATGGCAACGGCAACTACACCATGATTGCTCACGACGGAATGCATGTTGGGCAGGAAATCAGCACCGGGCACGGAGCTGAGATAAAAATCGGAAATACTTCTTACTTGGGCTCAATACCTGAAGGAACCAGAATTTACAACATAGAAATGAAACCCGGAGACGGAGGCAAGCTCGCCCGATCTGCGGGACAGGACGCTGTCGTTATCTCTCATGGAAAGAAGACTACGGTCAGATTGCCATCAAAGGCTCAGAAGACCTTGGACAATATGTGCAGAGCAACAGTGGGAACTGTTGCAGGTTCCGGTAGAGGTGAAAAACCAATCGCGAAAGCCGGCAAGAATTTCTATCGTAACCGGGCCCGCCCCAAAGTCTGGCCCAAGGTGAGAGGCGTAGCCATGAACGCTGTTGATCACCCACACGGAAGCGGACGAAAACAGACTGTTGGAATTAATTCCACAGTTTCCAGGAACGCGCCACCTGGCCGTAAGGTCGGGCATGTGGCTGCCAAGCGGACAGGAGGAAAGCGCTAATGGCCCGCAGAACCAAAGGGCTTGCAACGCCCAAAGCCGCAAGGAGGAGGGAGAGAAAGAGAAAGGCAGGTATCCAGGTACGTCGCAAGAAGGAGTTCACGTACCGCGGTCTGACTATGGAAAAACTCCAGGAATTGGACTTCGGACAATTCATACAAATGCTACCTGCCCGGCAGAGAAGATCCTTCAAACGTGGCTTGAGTCGGGAACAAGCCAAACTAATTAACGATTCTAATCAAGCGCCTGAGAAGGTCATCCGGACGCACCGGCGCGAGATGATTATCATTCCTCAATTCGTAGGAAGGAAATTTGCTATCCATGACGGGAGAAATTTCGTCGACATCGATATCCTGCCTGAAATGATTGGGCTGTACTTTGGGGAACTAGCCCCCACGAGAACATCCCCGACCCACACTGGGCCAGGGGTCGGCGCTACAAAATCGTCGAAATTCATGCCACTGAAGTGATACAATGAAAGGTTTCTCGTTCCCGTATAATCCTGAAATACATGCTGCCGCACGTGGCATTGGACTTAACATCTCTCCAAAAGCTGCCAGAGAGGTTTGCAGAGCCATAAAGGGCATGGATCTGGAAAAGGCCAAATCCTACCTGGAAAGAGTTATCGAAAAGAATCAGGCGGTACCCTTCAAACGGCATGATGGAAAAGTCGGCCACAGACGTGGCAAGGGCATGTCGACGGGGAGATATCCGGTCAAGACCGCGACAGCCATACTGAAAGTCATTGAATCCGCTGGCAACAACGGGGAAGCAATCCACATCGATATCGAAGACTGGAGAATTCTGCACATCGCAACTTCTAGAGGGACTTCCGTAGAGTCCAGATTCCCGAGAGCACGGGGAAGAGCCACGCCCAAGATGCGCGAAAGTGCTAACGTCGAAGTGGTTCTGGAGGAAATCAAATGACCGTGGCCAAGGAGATGATGAAGGAAAGTGTACGTCGTGTCCAGGTTCACCAGCATGTTCAGAAAAGGACCGCTAGAGCTGGTTTTGGCGGGCTGTCGATACAGAGAACTCCTCTAGGAACGCACATACGAATATCTGCCGAAAGACCGGGATTGGTAATTGGCAGAAAGGGTAGCGATATCCAGAACCTGACAGAAGAATTAGAAAGGAAATTTGGATACGAAAACCTTCAGGTCGAAGCTGGAGAGGTGCAACGTTTTGCCTTGAACCCCTTGATAATGGCTGCCAAGGTGGCCAATGCTCTGGAAAGAGGGTGGAACTACCGAAGAGCTGGTAACTCGATGTTGCAACGTATAATGGATGCTGGAGCACGCGGATGTCAGATTACAATTGCAGGGAAATTAACTGGATTGAGACACCGTACTGAAAAATTCGTTTCGGGACATATCAAGTTCTGTGGTGAACCGGCCCTTCAATTGATGAATGTCGGGATTGCGCAAGCCAAATTGAAACCTGGAACCATAGGGGTCAAAGTGGCAATCATGCGCCCTGATGCCAAATTGCCTGATGAAATTGAAGTAGCTAAACCGGAAATGCCTGCAGAGGCTGAAGCTGGAACTGATGAGGGAAAGAACGAGGAGACGGAGGATGAGATCTCCAATAAGGAAACGATTGAGGCCAAAGAGGAATCTGCTGAGGAAGAAAAAGTGCCCGAGGTAGTTGAAAATGATGATAAAAAAGAAGGTGAGAAGAAATGAGTCTCAAGAAGCCTTCAGAGATTAGAGAAATGCAACCCGAAGAAAGGGATTCCCGGCTAAGGGAACTCCGCTCCGAACTTATGAATGAAAGAGGCATCGCATCGATGGGAGGACAACCTACTTCTCCCGGAAGAATGAGAGCTATCAAAAGGCAAATTGCGAGAATTATGACTGTTGAACGGGAACTTGAATTGGAGGCGGAGAACAATGGTTGAGATTGACCCTTTAACAGGTCTGCCAAAAGAATTGCTTGCGATGGAAGAAATTGCAAGGGAACAGCAATCAATCAAGATTCGCATGGAAAAGCGACGCTACGGGAAATTGGTTACAATAATAGAAGGTGTCGGAAAGGGAGTTGATATCAGCGACCTTGCAAAACAATTGAAAACTAAATGTGCGACCGGTGGGACTGCTAAAGGAGGAGTCATCGAACTTCAGGGCGTTCACACCAAGAAAGTCAAAGAAGTTCTTTCCGAAATGGGATTCCCGATGGAGGTTGAATAATGGATGGTAGAGTGGAATTGATAGGGGAGCACGTAGAGGTTGCTCATCATACCGACCCGAGCCTGTGCGGGATCTCAGGAACAGTGATTGACGAAACGCGGGAGACGCTGATTATAAAATCAAATGGAACAAAAAAGATTATCAGCAAACGTCCTGCTAGATTCTTATTCAGAAACGGGGAATTGGAGGGTGAAAAGATTGCTTATCGTCCTCAAGACCGTATCAAGAAGGTGAAACCATGAGCAAGGCCAAACCCCGGGATATTGGTGTAGACGTTGAGGCGCCTGCAAATCCTTGGGATGGAGACCCGAATGACCCATTCTACGGTACGCTTCCTGTGCGTGGCCAGATTCTGCGAGGAAAGGTTCTGAGAGCTAAGGCCCAGAAGACTGTTGTGGTTCTGGTCAATAAAATGAAATATGATGTCAAGTACGAAAGATACGCGCGCAGTTCATCAAAGATTAATGCCCACAGCCCGGCCAGTGTAGGTGCTACCGAAGGTGACAGTGTCACTATGATGGAATGCAGACCTCTGTCAAAGACCAAATCTTTCGTTGTAATAGAGAGGAGAGCTCCATGAAGGGTATCGCAGGCCGGCAGATGAGAGGGCTACCGCAGGGTGCCAAAATTGACTGCGTGGACAATAGTGGCGCCAAGATTGTTGAGATCGTTACGGTGCTGAATTACAAGGGTGTGCATCGCAGATCGCCTGCTGCAGGCGTTGGCGACATGGTTGTTGCTTCCGTAAAGAAAGGATCACCCGAAATGCGCAGGCAACTAGTTCGCGCCGTGATCGTTAGATGTCGCAGGCCCTATCGTAGAGGAGATGGGATGATGGTCCAATTCGAGGACAACGCTGCCGTTCTAACCAACGAACTGGGTGAAACCAAGGGAACTGGAATCAAAGGCCCTGTTTCGAGAGAGGCCGCAGAGAGGTGGCCCCGCATAGCCGCGGCTGCGACAACCATTGTATGAGGATTATAATATGATATCAAAACAACCCCGGAAACAGAGACGCGCCCGTTACACGGCTCCTTATCACCGTAGGCACCGTGAGATGTCTGCACCGATAGATCGTGGCTTGCGCGAGCGACAGTTGTCACGGGGATTTCTATACCCCCGGGCCATCCCTGTAAGGAAAGGCGATCGGGTACTGATTGTTAGAGGAGAAGGTAGAACTGGATCGGCCTCCAAAGTCGCTAAAGTTGATCGTAAGGCTCGCAAGGTATATGTCGAAGGGTTCACGTATTTCAAATCAGATGGTACAGAACTTCAGAGACCTCTCGATCCTTCCAATCTAGTTATTATTAATCCAGACTGGTCGGACGTTCGGAGAAGGAAATTACTCAACCGCGTTAACGAATCTATTGAATGGACGGATGAGGTTGTTTCCGAGTTCGAGGCTACTGAAGACGAGTATGAGACCGAGACCTTAGGCCCGACTGAGGAAGTTGAAGAGGTCGATAAAGAGACTGAAGAAACTCCGGTTGAAGAAGAACCGGAAGAGATCGACTATGATAGCATGACTGTGCCACTATTGAAAGAGGCCTTGAAGGAACAGGATCTACCTGTCAGTGGCAAGAAAGCAGAATTAATCGAACGGTTGAAAGGAGGAAAGAAATGAGCAGTGGGCATCTGAAACGCTTGGTTGCACCGCGTTCGTGGAGTATTGCAAGAAAGGAAAGGACTTGGACAACCAAACCAATGCCCGGCAAGCATTCCCTAGAGGGTGCAATTCCGATCTCAACCATATTGAGGGATTACTTGAAAGTCTGTGACAACAATCGGGAAGCCAGGATTATTATCAACGACGACGCAGTTATGATCGACCAGAGAATTGTCCGTGACCCGAAAACAGCAGTGGGACTGATGGATGTCGTTTCGATACCGTTAATGAAAATTCATATGAGGACTGTACTAGACAAGCATGGCAGAATTCAATTCGTACCAATTAAAACCACTGAGGCGAAATGGAAATTGCTACGTATAGAGGACAAGACAACTATCAGGAAAGGCAAAACTCAATTGAACCTGCATGATGGAACAAATATCCTGTCCGAAGAGAAGGTAAAGACAGGAGACGTTATACAGGTCTCGTTACCGGACTTCAAGATAAAGAAAATACTGCCGTTAAAGAAAGGTGCACAAGCACTGATTACAGGAGGTGCCCACGTAGGCTCCATCTCGAAGATTACGGGAGAGAAAGTGACGCGCAGTACCAAACCGAATTTGGTGATGTACAAGGAATTCCAGACCATCCGGCCCTATTCCTTCGTTGTTGGAGACAAGAAAGCCATAATCGCGCTACCAGAGGTTAAAGTATGAATTCGATGCGCGAGCTTAGGATAGCCAAGATAGTCCTGAACATTGGTGTCGGTGAAGCTGGTGAAAGGCTAGCTAAAGCCGAAACCGTACTCGAGAAGCTCAGTGGTTGCAAACCGGTGAGAACACTGTCTAGAACAACCAACCGGGATTTGGGCATCCGATTGGGAATGCCCATTGGTTGCAAGGTCACCCTAAGAGGTGCTCCAGCTGAGAAATTGCTGAAAGATTCGCTATGGGTGCGTGAAAATCGGTTACCGGATTACTGTTTCTCAAATACCGGAGGCCTTAGTTTCGGAATCCCAGATTATACTGGCTACAAGAGCGAAAGTTACGACCCAGACATAGGTATTCTTGGTCTGGATATCGCGGTTGCATTTGAAAGACCTGGTTTCAGGGTGTCTCGAAGAAAAATTAGAAGTAATAAAGTTGGCAAGAACCACAGGATCTCTGCGGATGAATGTCGGCAATTCATGCAGGATAAATTCGCATTGGAGGTGTTCAAGATATGAATATTGAAAATGTGAAAATTAAGGAAAGAGAAGTTTACCGTGGCCGGATCAAAGGTTGCATCTTGTGTGATAGAAAGCGCGGACTTGTACGCCGTTACGATTTGAACATGTGCAGGCAATGTTTCAGAGACAGAGCAACCGAGCTCGGGTTCAAAAAATACGATTGAGGCAAATAATATGAGACATGATCCTTTATCAGATGCGCTTGTGACCATCAAGAACGCTGACTATGTCGGCAAGGATTCCGCTAGTGTTCCTGCTTCTCGGCTAATCGGGGACGTGCTGAAACTACTTACGGAAAAAGGGTACCTCGACAACTATGAATTCAAAGAAAATGGAAAGGGCGGAGAATTCGCAATCGCGCTTAACGGTAGAATCAATGGGTGTGGAGCCATCAAGCCCCGGTTCTCTGTCAAAGTCCGAGACATGGAACGTCATGAAGCCCGTTACTTACCTGCAAAGGATTTTGGCATTCTGATTCTTACAACACCATATGGCATAATGAATAATGATCAGGCCAGAGAGGCTTCTACAGGAGGAAAGCTACTAGCTTACGTTTATTGATGCTGATAGATAAATTAGTTCACACTCTAGAATTGCCTGAGGGAGTGAATGTTGACATTAGCGGTCCTGAAATCAAAGTCACGGGACCGCGCGGAGAATTGACACGGCATTTTGAACACGTCTCCATAGCATTTAAGCAAAAAGAAGGCGAAGTCATGATAGTCGGTAACAAATTGAGGAGAAGGGAAAAGGCCCTAATTGGGACCTGGAGGGCTCATCTGGCCAATATGGTCAAAGGCGTGAACACAGGATTCAGATATGAAATGAAGATTGTGTTTGCCCACTTCCCGATGAAGGTGGCAGCCAAAGGAAATACAGTTACCATCGATAACTTTCTCGGCGAGAAATCTACACGGACTGCCGCAATAGCAGGAGGGGCAAAGGTGAAGGTCAAAGGAGACATGGTCACTATTGAAGGTAACAATGTTGAGGAGGTCGGGCAAACGGCCGGCAATATAGAGAAAGCGACTGTAGTAAAGGGAAGGGACACGCGTGTTTTCCAAGACGGGGTTTACACCGTATCAAAGGGAGTGGCTCAATGAGCGCCGAGGAATACAAACCCAGACAAAAACCGGTCATCGATGACAAGACCAAGGCAGATCTGGTGAAACGAAATCGAATGTCTCACAGAAGGCCTGCATTCAAACGGCAGAACTGGTTCCGGTACAAACGCCTTGGAGACAAATGGAGGCGTCCTCGTGGAATTCATTCCAAAATGCGACGGCATTTCAAATATCGCATTCCTGTTGCGCAGGTCGGATTCGGAGGGCCGGCAAGTGTGAGAGGACTTCATCCTTCCGGATTCGAAGAGGTGCGAGTCAACAACCTCAAAGAAATCGATAATGTTGACCCCAAGACACAGGCTATCCGAATTGCAAGCACCGTTGGCGACAAGAAACGTGAAATTATAGTCAGCAAGGCCGATGAAGTAGGAATCAGAGTTCTCAATAGGAGAGATCTATGAATCTTTCATACCAGAAGCGAGTCGCCTCGGGACTACTGAAATGCGGTGTTCACCGCGTTTGGGTCGATGACCGGGCTGAGGTCCAGGAGAGGATTTCAGAAGCGGTTACGCGGGATGACGTACGACTGTTGATAGTCCAGAGATTCATTCGTAAACATCAGAAGAAAGGCATCTCCAGAGGACGTGCCAAAGCAATGGGAATTCAGCGTAGCAAGGGACGAAGGCGCGGACACGGATCAAGAAAAGGACATGGTGGGGCCAGAACTCCGAAAAAAGAAGCATGGATGACGCGGGTTCGGGCTTTACGCAAAGAATTGTCCTCTTTGAGAGCCGACGGTACAATCGATGCGTCACAATATCGTCTCTATTATCGCCGTGTCAAAGGCGGAGTTTACAATTCACGTAATCATTTAAGATATAACATGGGAATTGACGGAATTAAGTTAGGAGATGCGAAATAATGCCTAGAAAGATGCACTTTTCAAGAAGAAGACGGGGCGTTACTGACTATCGAAAGAGGTTGGCTCTTCTCAAATCCGGAATTCCAAGAGCGGTGGTACGTTTTACCAACGCTAAAATTATGGTCCAGATAACTGAATTTGCCAGCCAGGGAGACCGTGTTCTGGCTTCAGCCACGTCAAACGACCTAACGAGCATGGGATGGAAAAGTTCGAAAAAGAACGTGCCTGCTGCCTATCTTTCTGGAAGGCTGGCTGCCAATCGCGCATTGAAGGCAGGCGTTTCATCTGCTGTTCTTGATATCGGAAGAGTGACGCCTACATCTGGGGGACGGGCTTTCGCAACTCTCAAAGGACTGGTTGATGGAGGACTGAAGGTGCCTCATTCCGAAGCCCTGTACCCTGAAGATTCCCGTATTTCGGGTAGTCATATCTCCGACAAAATGTCAAAGGATATTGAAAAGGTGACAAAGAAAATAGAGGGGGCTAAGAAATGAGCGAAGAGGCTTCCAACGATAAGAAGGGTCAAGGTGGTAAGCCACAGGGAAGTAGGCCACAGGGAGGTAGGCCACAGGGAGGTAGGCCACAGGGAGGTAGGCCACAACGCGGACCACCATTGTCGCCTGCTCAGCAACGACGCCGGGCCGCTGAAGAGAGAATATCCAATTGGATTCCCAAAACCGAACTGGGCAAAAAAGTTGTTTCAGGAGAAATTGACACCATGAATCAGGTTCTGGAATCTGGTTTGCCCCTTCGTGAACCACCTATTGTGGACATCTTAGTACCTGACCTGATGGAGGAAGTTATTGACATTCATATGGTGCAAAGAATGTCTGATTCGGGCAGAAGAGTACGATTTGCGGTAACAACCATAGTCGGCAATGGGAACGGAATTGTTGGACTTGGGCGAGTGTCTGGCAAGCTAGTCCGGCCGACTATTACCAAAGCCCTTGATCGGGCCAAAATGAATATCATAGAAATACGCAGAGGAAGCGGATCCTGGGAGTCTTCGACTGCGGTCGCTAATTCTCTGCCTTTCGAGGTTTCGGGAAGAACCGGATCGACAAGAGTTACCATAAAACCAGCTCCGCCAGGAGTTGGTCTGGTTACGAATCAGGTCGGTCAGATTATGCTTAGGCTGGCTGGGGTAGAGGATGCGTGGTCATTCACCAAGGGACAAACCCAGACAATCTACAACTTTGCCAGTGCGATGTTTCTGGCCCTAGAAAAAACGGCTACGACGAGACTTTTGCCAGGACAAGGCGAGTTCCATAATATGGTAAAAGGAGCCAAGCAGGAATGAGCTGGGCAGTTGTAAGAGTCAGAGGGCAGATCAATGTCAAGCCCAAGATCAAAGAGACCATGAAGATTATGCGCTTGAACCGAGTCAATCACTGTGTGATAATACCTGAGAACGACACCTATCAGGGCATGTTGAATATCATCAAGGACTATGTTACCTGGGGTGAAATCGATCCCGAGACCACCCAGCTCATTCTTGAGAATTCCGGCAAGAAAAGGGGCAGAGAGAATTTCACCAAAGCTGATCTGAAGGGATCGGCCTTCAAAACTATTAAGGCTCTGGCTAAAGGCCTCTCCGAGGGAAAAGCCTCCGTAAAGGATGTTCCTGCACTAAAACCAGTTTTTAGGCTCCATCCTCCCCGCAAAGGATATGAGGGGATTAAACGCAGTTTCAAGGAAGGGGGAGCTCTTGGATACAGGGGAGATAAGGTCAACCAATTAATCAGGAGGATGCAATATGCCGAGGCGTAAGGCAATGATGACCGGGAGTCGCACACGCGGACGCGGGCACAAGAAAGGGCGTGGCGCAGGACTAAGAGGCGGGCGAGGAAACGCCGGTTGCCACAAAACCAAGCGTATCATGTATGAACGGAGCGGGCGAGTTTGGGGTTCACATGGTTTCAAACGACCTCAAACCACAGTAAGTGCAAATAATACGATTAATTTGAAAACTATTGAGGAGAACGTGGCCATCTGGATCAGCGAAAAGATGGCGACCAAGAAAGGGAAAACTATCTTCATCAACCTGAAAGAAATGGGATACGACAAACTACTTGGTACTGGATCAGCTAGTCATGCCTACAAACTGACAGTGGATGCTGCCTCTGCAAAGGCCGTGGAGAAAACCATGGCGGCTGGTGGAGAAGTCATCAATGGCTGAAGATAGAATACCTAGGAATCCAGCTCAGGCAATTGGACCATGTGGATTCATGATGTTGCTGTATGCTCTGTGGTACAACTGGAAAGACCCGGAAACTGAAGCCGCCGTTTTGATGGGAGTCGGCATGATTTTCGTAACCTGGCTGGTGTACATGGGTTCATCCTATTCTGGTGAAGGGTCCAAACTGCATGGTCTCAAACCCATTATCGGTAGAATGCCGACCATCAGGAAACCGGACGGGCACGTCCACTTCAGGACCAAGATGACCTGGACCCTGTCTATTCTAATTATATATTTTGCAATGACCAACGTTGCGATTTATGGATTGGGAGGAGAGACCATTGACCTGTTCAGTCAGTATCGGGCTATTCTGGCCGGGGCGAGCGGGAGTCTGATGCATCTTGGTATTGGTCCCATTGTTACAGGGAGCATTATCATGCAACTTTTCACCGGTGCAAAAATTATCAACCTGAATTTGCAGGATCCCGGAGACAAGGAGATTTACCAAGGTACTCAGAAAGTTCTGGTAATTGTGATGATTGTTGTCGAATCGGTGCCTCAAGTATTCGGTTTCTTGGAACCCAGCTCGGCACTCGTTGGTGAAGTTGGACTTACATGGGCTCGAATGACAATTGTCACGCAACTGGCCATTGGATCCTATCTTGTATTCCTAATGGACGAGAGTGTTTCGAAATGGGGCATTGGCTCGGGCATTTCTCTTTTCATTGCGGCCGGTGTTTCACAGGCCATATTCACGGGGACCTTGAACTGGGAACCTGCGCCTGGAAGCGGTTCGGAAGTTCCTTCCGGAACTATCCCGATGATACTATGGTATCTCAAGAACTCATCCACTTCGGATTTGAGCAACGGAGGATACGAGGCAATGTTGCTGGCACCTCCTAACCCGATTGTCTCGGTTCTTGGGACACTAATCGTGTTCTTTATTGTTGTCTATGTTGAATCTTCAAGGATTGAACTGCCTCTGGCCCATGGAAAAGTAAGAGGGGCCAGAGGACGTTATCCGATTCGATTGATCTATGCCAGTAACATTCCTGTAATCCTGATGGCTGCACTGTTGGCAAACGTCAACATGTTCGCCCTCCTGTTCTGGTCGCATCCGGGGATGTCGACCTGGCCGATAGTGGGTCGCAACTGGAAACTGGGGGCATTCGATACTACTGATGGAAGCAACCCGGTGCCTACCATGGGGCTAGCATACTATGTTAATCGTCTGGCTGGCTTGCAAGACTGGTTCCTGCCACTTGTAAGTCCGGACAAATACGGCCAATATATGGGCGGTCACGAGCCTTGGCAACTGGTTGCTCACATCATAATCTATATGGGAATCATGGTCCTTGGTTCAATCGTCTTCGCGAAGTTCTGGATCGAGACTACCAATATGGGACCTGAAGCCGTAGCCAAACAGATACAGGGTTCGGGGATGCAAATTCCCGGATTCCGAAGAGACCCCAGAATTGTTGAGAAGGTTCTGGAAAGATATATTCCGACTGTTACTGTGTTCAGCGGAGCGATGGTGGGATTTCTGGCTGCCGGAGCTGACATGATTGGGACTGTGGGACAGTCTTCAGGTACCGGGGTGCTACTTACTGTCGGAATTATGATCCGGATGTACGAACAGATAGGTAAAGAACAGATGATGGAAATGCATCCTGTTCTCAGAAGTTTCTTTGGCGAGGATTAATGCCCGTATTCGGCAAATCCAGAATCGGGAACTCCTGCTTCATTGACCCCGAAGCGCTGATTGGATATCCGCACAAAGACGAACTGGATAAGGACAGGGATGATATTGAAGGGTGTAGTATTGGTGCAAATTCAACCATACGCCCCGGTTCAGTCTATTCAACTGCCAAAGTGGGCAAGAATACAAGAACTGGGCACAACTTCCTGATTCGGGAGAATACGGTTGTGGGTGACGGATGTCTGATCGGAACAAATGTTGTGATTGACAATGCTTGTGTTGTAGGAGATAATTGCAGTTTTCAGACGGGGGCCTATATTCCTACAGGAACTAGAATAGGAAATCGTGTTTTTTTGGGACCCCATGCCTCCCTTACAAATGACAAGACGCCACTTAGAACAGAGTACAATCTGGAGGGTATTATCTTGGAAGACGATGTTACTGTTGGATCCAATGCAACGCTCATGCCAGGAATAACTGTCGGAGAAGGGGCATTCATTGCAGCTGGAGCTGTGGTCACAAAGAATGTGCCGGCATGGAATCTGGCGAAGGGGTGTCCGGCAATTTTTCAGGAAATGCCAGAAAGCCTCAAAAAACCCAACAGACTAGGCTGATTCTGGGATATGAGTGTTGTAATCGTCACCGGCGTTCCGGGAGTGGGCAAAAGCACCGTAATGGCGGCCGCCGAGGAATACGGGTACAAGATAGTAAATTTTGGAACCACAATGTTTGAAGAGGCCCAGAAAGAGGGAGTCGACGACCGCGACGACATGCGTAAACTAGCGGTCGAAGATCAGCAACGCCTACAGAAACAAGCGGGCGAGAAAATCTCGCAGATGGGGAATGTCGTAGTTGACACACATGCTTCAATACTTACGCCGTCCGGATATATGCCAGGGCTACCCGAATGGACTGCCAGAGCCTTGAATCCTGATGTTATAGTTCTGGTGGAGGCAACACCAGACGAAATTGCCGGGAGGCGAAACAAAGACGCCAGCCGTGCAAGAGATAGAGATGATATCGGACTTCATCAGGTTGTGAATCGTGAATACGCAGCAACGGCTGCAGTGATGACAGGGGCAACTGTCTCCATAGTCGAGAATCACGATAATCAGGTCGGCCTTGCGGTCGAACAATTTAGGAAGATATTGGGGAAATGAGCGAAGAAGAACCAGATTCTGATGAACCGGCCCAGCCACCTGCCATGGGCGGGATGCTATTGACCATGCTTTTCATGATTTACATTATCATTAATCCCGAATTAAGGGATGGGTGCATTGGCCGGGTCGGTACTAGAACCCCGGATATCCTTTAACCACCAATATCCTGCAGTGACCTTTCTCTTGGCCGGGGTGACCATGATCTCGCTTACCACCATAATCAGGCACATCTTGATTGACTGGGAAGGGATGGCCAAGACCCAAACCAAGATGACGGCCTACAACAAGGAAATGGGCGAGGCGCGCAGGAGCGGAAACGAGGCTAGAATGAGAAAACTGATGGCGTTGCAACCTCAAGTAATGGTTCTACAAGGTGAAATGATGTCTAATCAGATGCGCCCAATGATGTTCACAATGCTAATTGCAATCCCCATCATCATGTGGCTGAGAATATTTGTGGAAGAGATGGACCATCAGGTTCTTTCCCTTCCATGGGAAGGCAACTACAATCTGGAAGATAGCCTATGGTTCTTGCCACATTGGATTCTAGTCTATTCTGCTCTTTCCCTTCCTTTTGGGCAGATCCTGATGAGGGGGCTCAAACTCCTGTCTCTTTCCGGACCAGTCACCTATGATCCGCCTATCTGAAATTTCTGAGGATTTATGTTGTAGGGGCAAATCGCTCGAGCGCCAGTCTTTCAAAGAAGTATTTTTCCTGATGGATTATCTGACGTTTCCATTTGGTATTCAAATCCTGCATCCGGCTTGAAGTAATCAAGTAAACCAAACCGTCTTCCTCAAGATGTTGTGACGATTCGGAAAGAAGACGGGAAATGAAGCCTATACCATCAGGACCGCCTTCTACAGCAAGGTCCAGATTGGAATCCCTGTATTTCTCATCCGATGGTGGCAAGTACGGTGGATTACAGACTATCGTCCCGAATCTGCGCCCTGATGCCGGAGCAAACATGTCTCCTTCCAGAACCTCGACCTCGATTCTATTGTTCCGAGAGTTAAATCTGGTCGCTTCGACTGCTTTGGGATTTAGATCGACAGCGGTAACCTGAGCTCCCTGATGTGCCAGATGAATTGATATGATGCCTGACCCGCAACCTATCTCCAAAACGCGACCCTTGATTTCCGGAAGATGGTTAACCATGAGCCAGGAGTCCTCGGCCGGTTCATATACGCCCTCGAAATTGGTAATGTTTATTCGGCTCACGCTAAACACCAAACGAAAGGTTATATAACCTAATGGTTAGAGATATATAACTAATGGTATGGAAAGACGGCAAACGGCCTGAACAGTACCTGTTCACAATAACTCAAGATTTTTCCAAAGACTGGAAAGCGCTGAAAGACAATGCCAAACAGGATAAGCGCAACATTAGCGATGTTCTCAGAGAAGCCGTAACTTCCAAAATCAAACAACCACGAACGAAAAGTGCTCTGGTACTCAGTCCTCATACCGATGATGCGGAACTGGGGTGTGGGGGCACAATCGCCAAACTGGTTGAAAAAGGATGGAAAGTGCACGTCATCTACTTCAGTGCGGTCAGCGACCGCTACCCTGATTTGGTTGATGAGGCTGCCGAATCCGGAAGGATCCTAGGTGTGACCCATGAAGTCCTAGAATTTCACACACGACACTTCCCCCGTGACAGGCAGGATATCCTGCAGGCTCTGTATGATCACTCGAAGGTTAACAGGTATGATGTCGTTCTCACGCCAACCACAACAGACATACATCAGGATCACGGTGTTGTGACTTCTGAGGCAAAACGGACCTTCCGGGACTGTACATTGCTCGGATATGAACTGCCCTGGAACAATCTGTCTGTTTCTCTAAACTGCTTCATCCCTCTGGAGGAAAGGCATGTCAAGAAGAAAATCCAAGCTCTGGATTGTTACAACAGCCAGAAGCACAACCCCTATTTTAACGAGAAGTTCTTCCGCTCCGTGGTGAAGATGCGCGGAATCCAGCTTTCATGTCCCTATGCAGAGGGTTTCGAGACGATAAAAGTGAGGTTGGATCAACTTCTATGACAAGAGTGGCGATGATTCTAGGGCATGACCTGCTAGTGCCAAACGAGGATACTAGGGTCTACAGAGAAGCCTTATCTCTCGTAAAAGCCAAATACGAGGTGACGGTTTTCTGCTGGTCCCGTAGAGTGGACAAGTATGAGAACAAATGGGAGGAGGAAAGGGACGGAATCAGCGTGATTCGTGTTTTCCAGGAACTAAAAGGCGGATTTCTCTCCAAGTTTCGCGGATTCCGAAAGGCCATGAAACAACTTCAGGACAGAGTGGTCGAATACAAACCAGATATCATTCATGCCCATGACCTAGAAACTCTGGATTCTGCCATAAAAGCCGCCGGGAAAAACGACGCTAAAGTGATATTCGATTCTCATGAGGACTGGCCAATGATGGAAATTGTCCAGAACTGGTTCATTGGCAAATACTATGAAAGAAAACAGAAATCTCTGATAAAAAAGGTAGACGCTGTCCTCACTGTGTCGGACGAGCTTGCTGTCCGGCTGGGTGGAGCTACCGTACTCTATAATTCAGAGCCTCTGGAACTGGTTGAGAAGCCTGTGAAAACAGACCGTTTTGGACTTGATGGGGTTGTTGCAGGATATATTGGAGGGTTGCGTAAACCTATTCTGGAAGACATTCTGGAGGCGACATCAAAAGTGAGTGCCCTGAGTCTGCTTGTAGTTGGAGGCCCTCCAAAAGGTCGGGGAGGCTATAGCAAGATGATAGAAGAACTGGAAGAAACGGCGACTGAAAAGGGAGCCAACGCCAAATTCACTGGGCCCTTGCCTTATAGCATGATGAATGAATGCTACGATACCTGCGATATTCTGATAGTGGGTCATTATGTCGATGAAAGGCTGAGGGACTATGCCATACCAAAGAAATTACTGGATGCGATGGCCTACCGAGTCCCTGCCATAGTTGGACCCTACGAAGCGCGAAGAAAAATCGTGGAACGCTACAAATGCGGAGTCGTCTCTGATAATTGGGTTGACACTTTGACCGAACTATCCAATAACAAAGAGCTACGGCAGAAAATGGGAGATAATGGATTCAAGGCCTTCAAAATGAATTATAGCTGGGAATTACAGGAAAAGAAGTTGCTAAGCGTATACGAAAACTTGTTAGAAGACGACGCTGGTGGTGACAAGTGAGAATTCTACTGACCGGAATTGGATGCCCTGGTGGTCATGCTCTGATTACCAACCTCAAATTACAGGATCCAAAAATGTTCATTCTGGGGACAAACGCCCACGAACAAGCGGTCGGAAGTCGGATGTGCGATGTTTTTGAGGAAACGCCTTGGGC